>JAEZGR010000077.1 GCA_023437255.1 Pseudomonadota bacterium
CCGCCGCCCGAGGCGCAGGGCCCGACGGTTCCACGCCAGGCGTCACCGAGGTGCAGGCGGAGCTTCTGGAGCAGCTCGACACGTGGCTGGGCGGGTCACCGGCGGCTTCATGTGATGGCCGCCAGGCAATACGCCGCTTTCAGCAGCTGACCCCGCCTCTGGCGGCGAAGTCGCTCGAGGATACGGTGTTCTATCGCTACGGATGCCTGCTGTCACGTAACGAGGTGGGCTCGCACCCCGAGCGGTTTGCCAGCAGTGTTCAGGCATTTCACGAGAGCAATGTGGCACGCGCTCGTCGCATGCCGCGCGGCCTGCTGGCCACGGCCACGCATGATCACAAGCGCGGCGAAGATGTGCGCGCACGCCTTGCCGTGCTGTCGGAGCGGCCAGAGGAATGGCTGGACGAATGCCGCGCGTGGCTGACTGCCTTGTCCGGAGGCCTGCCTGAAGCCGGCCCCCAGCTCGCCTTCCACTACATGCTGATGCAGACGATCGTGGGCGCTTGGCCTCCAGACCTGAGCGCCGATGACGGCGCAGCGGTGCAGGGGTATCTGGAAAGGGTGGCGGCGTGGGCGGTGAAGGCCATGCGCGAAGGCAAGCAGCTTTCCAGCTGGACAGACCCGAATGCGACGGCGGAGCAGGCGATGCAGACGCTGTTGTTGAGCCTTGCGCCCGGAGGCCCCGGCCATGCGGTCCTGCAGGACATCGAACGCTACGTGCGCCGCATCGAGCCCGCCGCCATTGCCAATGGGCTCATTCAGACCGCGCTGCGGCTCACGTGTCCGGGTGTGCCGGATATTTATCAGGGAACGGAATACCGGGATTTCTCGCTGGTCGACCCCGATAACCGGCGGCCGGTGGACTACGCCACGCGGTTTCGGTCGCTGAACGAGGGTCTCGAAACAGGGCAGCCCGGCGCAGTGCGTCACGTTCTCGCCGAGGGGGCATGGCCCGCCGCGGCATGGCCGGACGGCCGGACCAAGCAGGCCCTCATTGCGCGGCTGCTTGAATTGCGCAGGGAGTGTGCGGCTGCGTTTGAGGGGGATTACCGACCGCTGCCCGTGACGGGCGATGCTGCAACACGCGTGCTGGCCTTCAGCCGCGCTGAGCAGGTCGTGGTGGTTGCGGGGGTGAAGTGTGCGGCGGCGCTGCATGCGGGCGCAGACGGAACCCCGGTGGCGGATGGTTCGCTGTGGGGCGACGCCGAGGTGTCGCTACCCGCCGCGGAGGGCGGGTGGCACGACGTATTGCGGGGGTGCGATATTGGGCACCCCGGGGGGCAGGTGAAGGTGGCCGGCCTGCTGGCCGGCTTCCCGCTGGCGGTACTGCGCCGTAATCAGGGGTAGAGGCCGCGGACCTCGCGTGCCTCGAGAATGCGCGAGCACGCGGCAATGAAGGCCGCGGTGCGCATCGAGACCTTGTGCTGCGCCGCCACCCCCGCCACCGAGTCGTAAGCCGTACGCATCATGCGGCCCAGACGTGCGTTGATTTCGTCTTCGGTCCAGAAGAAGCTCGAGAAATCCTGCACCCATTCGAAATAGCTGACCGTGACCCCGCCGGCGTTGGCGATCACGTCGGGCACGACATACACGCCCTTGTCGTTCAGGATGTCGTCGGCTTCCGGCGTGGTGGGGCCGTTTGCGCCTTCGATGATGATGCGTGCGCGGATGCGCTCGGCGTTGCCCTGGTGGATCTGGCCTTCAAGCGCTGCCGGGATCAGGATATCGGTATCGAGTTCCCAGAACGCATCGGGTGCGATGGGTTCGGCTTCGGGGGCGCCGGCGACACCGCCGGTTTCCTCGACGTGCTTGAGCAGGCGCAACACGTCGAGCCCGTTGCTGTTGTGAATCGAACCTGTGTGATCCTGAACGGCGATGACCTTGGCGCCGGCTTCGTAGAACAGGCGCGCGGCCGTGCCGCCCACATTACCGAAACCCTGGACACACACGCGGGCGCCTTCCAGCGAAATGCCCTGCTGTGCCGCCGCCGCCGAGCCCACGACGAACACGCCGCGCCCGGTCGCCTCGACCCGCCCCAGACTGCCGCCCAGCGAAATGGGCTTGCCGGTGACGACGCCCGTGGTGGTGGCACCCTGATTCATGGAATAGGTGTCCATCATCCAGGCCATGGTCTGCGCATTGGTGTTCACATCGGGCGCGGGAATATCTTTGTGCGGCCCAATGATGGAGCCGATCTCGCTGGTGTACCGGCGCGTGATGCGTTCGAGTTCGGCGCGTGAATAGTTGCGCGGATCGATACGCACACCGCCCTTGGCTCCGCCGAAGGGCAGGTTGACTGCGGCGGCCTTGACCGACATCCACGCAGCAAGGGCCATGACTTCGGAAAGGGTGACGTCTTGGTGGTAGCGCACGCCGCCCTTGCCGGGCCCGCGCGACACATTGTGCTGCACCCGGTAGCCCTCGAAGTGGGCGATGGTGCCGTCGTCGAGCTCGATGGGGATGTCGACAATCAGAACACGCTTGGGTCGCTTGAGGGTTTCGACCCATTTGGCCTGACGCCCCAGGTAAGGGGTGACCCGATCCACCTGTTCGAGATAGATGCCCCAGGGACCGACATGGCCCGGGTCCAGATAGGAGGGGAGTGTGTGCGTGTTGTGTTGTGACATTTTCCGGTCTCGCCGTTTTTGTATGCAAAAGCTGGTACCCGCCCACCATGGGAGGGTTTACCCGCAAGCTTACTACGTCACCGACCATCAGGTCACCGAATGAAAACGGGGACACATGAGAGACGGGCCCTGCACAGGGAAAACCTTAGGTTTGCCCCGATGCGTTCTTTGCCATTTGCCGTCAATATTGAACGTATGGCCGGATGCGTGCAATGCCCGCCTTATTCGCCATACGACTGCAGTCCTTCAAGGTCCAGCACATGCACGGCACCGTATTCGACGCTGACCAGTTGCTCCCCTTCCAGCGTGCGCAGCGCCTGATTCGTGCGTTGCCTCGAAATTCGGGCCAGATAACCGATCTCTTCCTGTGTGATATCAAGGCGCATGGCCTTGCCAGGGTAAAGCAGTGGGTTCACCAGTTCCACCAGGCAGCGCGCCACGCGTGCCTCGGGGTCGAGCAGGCGGTCGGATTCAGCCTTGCCCACGAATTGACCCACCCGCTCATTGAGCTGGTGAAGCAGGTATCGGTTGAACGGAATGCTGCGGTCAAGCAGCCAGTCGAATGTGGTTTCGGGCAGGCGCAAGATGGTCGATTCGCGCAGCGCCACCACGTCGTATTTGCGTTTCTCGCGCTTCAACAGCGAGCCCTCGCCGAACCAGCCGCCGGCGGGTACCCCCATGAGCGAGGCCAGCTTGCCTTCGGGGTTGCCCACCGACACTTTCACCAGGCCGGAGCCCACGCCGAGCCACGCAGTGGCGCGTTCGCCCTTGCGCTCGATCATCGCGCCGGCCGGGTATTGGGCAGCGCTCACATCGCTCAGAACGCGCTCGCGTTCTTCCGGGCCGAGCAGCGGAAACCAGGCGGACGATGTCTCAAGCGTATTCTCAAGGCTCATGGGGACTTACCCTAAAGGCTGACTCGAATGTCGCAACAACGACAGTTATAACAAGGTTGAAACGATACCTTATCCCGACCGAATGCCCTATCCGGGGCATTGCGGTGCATATAAAGAGACCCTGCAACGACGGGGTTGAGCAAGGTTGAAGGAGACAAAGGGTGGCACAACCATCAGCAACCCAGGCCTCGGGCCTGCCGGCGACCTTTCCTGCCTGGGTAGAACATCACGCCCGGCAGCGCGGTACGCGGCCCGCAATGCGCGAGAAAGACCTCGGCATCTGGCAGACCACCACATGGCAGCAGGTGGCCGAACAGGCCGCGGTGCTGGCCAATGGGCTGGCGTCGCTGGGTATCGTGAAGGGCGCGCACGTTGCGGTCATCGGCGAGAATCGGCCGCGCCTGTATCTTGCCATGATTGCCGCGCAGTATCTTGGCGCCATTCCGGTACCGCTGTATCAAGACGCCATTGCAGCCGAAATGCTGTACGTGCTGCAAGATGCCGAAATCAGCGTGGCAATCGTCGAAGACCAGGAACAAGTCGACAAAATGCTCGAGGCGCGCGAGAGCTGCCCGGCGCTGCGTCACATTGTGTACGACGATCCGCGCGGCCTGCGCAATTACAGTGAAGACGGTCTGATCAGTTTCGAGGCGCTCATCGCCCAGGGCGAGTCGTTTCTGGCCGCCAACCCCGATCATGTCAAACAGGCGGTCGCCTCGGTTCAACCCGATGAACCCGCCGCCATGTTCTATACCTCGGGCACCACGGGCAAGCCCAAGGGCGTCGTGCTCACCCATCACGCGCTCATCGACCGAGCCATCGTCATCCAGCAGCTCGAAAACCTGACCGATCGCGAAGACGTGCTGGCCTACCTGCCGCCTGCGTGGATCGGCCAGAACATGTTCTCGTACACCCAGTTTCTGGTCACCGGCTTCACGGTCAATCACCCCGAGTCGCCCGACACGGTGTCCATCGACATGCACGACATCGGGCCCACCTATTACTTTGCGCCGCCGCGGGTGCTCGAAGGGCTGCTCACGCAGGTCATGATCCGCATGGAAGACGCGAGCGCCCCCAAGCGCAAGTTGTTTCATGCCTGCATGAAGCTGGCACGGCGCGTGGGCACGCGCATACTCGACAAAGACCCCAACGTTGGTTTCTTCGATCGGCTCAAGTACGCCGTGGGCGATCTGCTGGTCTATGGGCCGCTGCGCAACGCTCTGGGCATGAGTCGTGTGCGTGTGGCGTACACGGCTGGCGAGG
>JAEZGR010000146.1 GCA_023437255.1 Pseudomonadota bacterium
CTTCGCAGCGGTCTTCTTCGCTGCTGCCTTGCCCGCCATCTTGGCTGCGGTCTTGCTGGTGCTGCTCTGCTCTACCCCACTGCCTGCCTTTGCTGCAGCCTTGCTGGCCTTGGGCTTGGCGCGCGCCGCCTCTGCCTTTTGCTGGAGTTCAGCGTCGGGCGCCGAGGGGGCGGTGGTGCTCTAGGTCTTCTTTGCTACTTTGGCTGCCACTTTGGCTTTTGCCATGGTTGTGCTCCTTGGGAGAGTGAGTCGCCTCAAGTCTAACTGAAGGCCAAACCGCTACCAAGCCTTATTCCCAGCTGAGGGCGCCTCCGGTCTGATATTCGATGACACGTGTCTCAAAAAAGTTGCGTTCCTTCTTCAGATCAATCATTTCGGCCATCCACGGGAAGGGGTTCTCTTCATGTGGAAACAGTGTATCGATGCCGATTTGCTGGCAGCGCCGGTTGGCGATGAATCGCAGGTAAGACTTGAACATGGCCGCGTTCAGGCCAAGCACGCCGCGTGGCATGGTGTCTTCCGCATACGCGTATTCAAGCTCCACCGCCTGCTTGAACAGTTCGGCAATTTCTTCGCGGAACGATGGCGTCCACAGATGCGGGTTTTCAAGCTTGATGGTGTTGATGAGGTCGATGCCGAAGTTGCAGTGCATGGACTCATCGCGAAGGATATACATGTACTGCTCTGCGGCGCCGGTCATTTTGTTCTGACGGCCCAGTGCCAGGATCTGCGTGAAGCCTACATAGAAGAACAGGCCTTCCATCAGGCAGGCGAACACGATCAGGGACTTCAACAGCGCCTGATCGGCTTCGGGCGTGCCGGTGCGGAAATTCGGATCCGAGATCGTGTCGATGTAGGGAATCAGGAATTCATCCTTGGCGCGAATCGAGGGCACTTCATGGTAGGCGTTGAAGATTTCCGATTCATCAAGGCCGATGCTCTCGACGATGTACTGATAGGCATGGGTGTGGATCGCTTCTTCGAAGGCCTGGCGCAGCAGGAACTGGCGGCATTCGGGAGCGGTGATGTGGCGATAGGTGCCCAGCACGATGTTGTTTGCTGCCAGCGAATCCGCCGTGGTGAAGAAACCGAGGTTGCGCTTGACGATGCGCCGCTCGTCTTCGGTGAGTGAATCGGGGTTCTTCCATTGAGCGATGTCGCGCGACATGTTGATTTCCTGCGGCATCCAATGGTTGGCGCAGGTGGCAAGGTATTTTTCCCAGGCCCATTTGTATTTGAAGGGCACCAGCTGGTTGACGTCGGTGGTGCCGTTGATGATGCGCTTGTCTGCGGCACGCACACGGCTCGCCATGCTTGTGGGCTGGCTCGCGGGCTGGCTGTCGCCAACCGGTGCGGCCTGCCCCATGTCGTTGGGCGTTGTGGTTGGCCGTGGCATGGCGGGAGGCTGCGCCTGCGGGCGGTTCATGGGCTGGGCGGAAGGGCTGTCATTCCAGTCGAGCATTGTGAGTCCTTGTACTTGCGGCCACGGGGCGCGGGCATGCCGTTGGCCCCGTGCATGGCGGATGATTGTTCGTGTTGCGGCCGTTATTGGCAGGCTTCACATTCTTCGAAGCCTTCGTCGCCCGGTCGCATGGTGCATACCGCACCCACGGTTTCGGCAACGGGCAGGGCGATCGGCGCCGCAGCTGATGCTGCCATGCCTGTGCCGGCGCCGGCCGAAACGGCATTCAATTCACCGCCACGGCCTGTGGATTTCTCGGCGTTGGTGGCGCCCATGGCGCGCAGGTAGTAGGTGGTCTTCAGGCCGCGCACCCACGCCAGCTTGTAGGTCTCGTCGAGCTTGCGACCCGATACGCCGGTCATGAAGATGTTGAGCGATTGCGATTGGTCGATCCACTTGGAGCGACGCGAAGCGCATTCGATGACCCACTTCGGATCGATCTCGAAGGCGGTGGCGTAGAGATCGCGCAGCTCTGCGGGAATGCGGTCGATGCGGGCCAGGCTGCCGTCGAAGTACTTGATGTCGGACACCATGACTGAATCCCACAGATTCAGCGCCTTCAGGTCGCGCACCAGGTACTCGTTGACCACCGTGAACTCGCCCGACAGATTCGACTTCACGTACAGGTTGCGGTAGTGCGGCTCGATGCAGGGCGAAACGCCGATGATGTTGGAAATGGTGGCCGTGGGTGCCACGGCCACGCAATTGGAGTTGCGCATGCCGTGTTCGCGGATGTGCGCGCGCAGGCTTTCCCAGTCGAGTGTGGCGCTCATGTCGACATCGACGTAGCCACCGCGCTCTTCTGCCAGCATGGCCAGCGTGTCTTGCGGCAGGATCCCGCGGTCCCAGAGTGAGCCCTTGAAGCTCGAATAGGCACCACGTTCAACGGCCAGCTTGCTCGACGCCCAGTAGGCGTAATAGCACACTGCTTCCATCGAACGGTCTGCGAACTCCACGGCCGCGTCAGAGGCAAACGGCACGCGCATGAGATGCAGGCAGTCCTGGAAGCCCATGACGCCCAGCCCCACCGGGCGATGACGCAGGTTGGCATTGCGCGCTTTGGGAACGGCGTAATAGTTGATGTCTATGACGTTGTCGAGCATGCGCATGGCCGTGCTGATCGTGCGCTGCAGCTTGTCGTGATCGAGCGTATGGGTGCCGTCGGGGCCGGGCTTCATGTGCGCCGCCAGGTTCACCGAACCCAGATTGCAGACGGCGATCTCGGTGTCGCTGGTGTTCAGCGTGATTTCAGTGCAGAGATTGGAGCTGTGCACCACACCCACGTGCTGCTGCGGCGAACGGATGTTGCAGGGGTCCTTGAACGTGATCCATGGATGGCCGGTTTCGAACAGCATCGACAGCATCTTGCGCCACAGCGACACGGCTGGAATGCGTTTGAAGAGCTCGATCTCGCCGCTGCGGGTCTTTTCTTCGTAGCGCAGGTAGGCTTCCTCGAAGTCGCGGCCGTACTTGTCGTGCAGGTCGGGCGTGTCCGAAGGCGAGAACAGGGTCCATTCGCCGTCTTCCATCACGCGTTTCATGAAGAGGTCGGGCACCCAGTTGGCCGTGTTCATGTCGTGAGTGCGGCGGCGCTCATCGCCCGTGTTCTTGCGCAGCTCCAGGAATTCTTCGATGTCGAGGTGCCAGGTCTCCAGGTAGGCGCAGACCGCGCCCTTGCGCTTGCCGCCCTGATTGACCGCCACGGCGGTGTCGTTCACCACCTTGAGGAAAGGCACGACGCCCTGGCTTTCGCCGTTGGTGCCGCGAATGTGGCTGCGCAGTGCGCGCACCGGTGTCCAGTCGTTACCCAGTCCGCCCGCAAACTTGGCCAGAAGTGCGTTTTCTTTGATTGCGTCGTAAATGCTGCTCAGGTCGTCGGCTACCGTGGTGAGGTAGCAGGACGAAAGCTGCGAGTGCAGGGTGCCGGAATTGAACAGGGTGGGCGTGGAGCTCATGAAGTCGAACGTGGAAAGCACTTCGTAGAACTCGATGGCACGGGCTTCACGATCGATTTCGTTGAGCGACAGGCCCATGGCGACGCGCATGAAGAAGACCTGCGGCAGCTCGATGCGGCGCCCTTTCAAGTGCAGGAAGTAGCGGTCATAAAGCGTCTGCAGACCCAGATAGTTGAACTGCGTGTCGCGCTCTGCCTTCAGTGCGCCTGCGAGCTTGTCGAGATCGAACAGCGCCAGATTCTTGTCGAGCAGACCACCTTCCACCCCCAGGCGGATGTACTTTGGGAAGTATTCGGCATAACGCTCGCCCATGGCCGACTGCGCGACTTCCTCTCCCAGGACTTCCTTGCGGATCGTGTGCAGCAACAGGCCGGCCGTCACCTGGCTGTAGGAGGGGTCGATTTCCACGCGGGCGCGGGCGGCGAGAATGGCGGACTTGAACACTTCCTCGACGGGAATGCCGTCGTACAGATTCTTGATTGTCTCTTCCAGGACGGCGTCGACATCCACGGCGCCCTCGTGCCCGGCGGCCGCCTCGGCGATGGTGCTGCGCAAACGTTCGCGGTCGAGCGGACGAAGCACGCCGTCATCGGACACGTTCAGCGTGGGGGCTGCCGAGGGCGCTTCGGTCTTGCGCGCTGCCGCACGTTCCTGCGCGCGCTTTTCGCGATACAGCACATAGGCACGGGCCACATCATGTTCGCCCGAACGCATCAGGGCCAGTTCGACCTGATCCTGGATTTCTTCGATATGGAAAGTGCCACCGCCCAGACGATTGCGTTGCAGGCTGGCGACGACTTGTTTAGTCAATGTATCTACTAGTTCGCGAATTCGGGCCGAGGCCGCACCCTGACCGCCCTGAACTGCGAGAAACGCCTTCGTCATCGCAATCGCGATCTTTGAAGGTTCAAAGGAAACCACAGCGCCGTTGCGGCGAATCACGTGGAATTGAGAAAGTGCCGCACTGTCGGCGGGCGGCTCGCTCGGGTGGAACGGCGTGTGTGAATGGGAGGATTCGGAAATGGAAGTGTTCAGCATGGCGGCCCCTATAGCACTATATCTAGTAGTCTGACCAAAGAATCGGACTAATTGTAGGGTCTGGGAGGCTGGATGGCAACCGCCCGGCACACCATGGGA
>JAEZGR010000152.1 GCA_023437255.1 Pseudomonadota bacterium
GTGGGCGGGCAGGCCATCGATTGCGAAAGCGTGGGTCGCACGCTTGAACAAGATGCCCTTCAGCACATGCACCGCATGAAAACCGGGGCGTTGCTCGAGGCATCGGTGCTTTTGGGTGGCATCGTTGCGGGCGCCAGTTCCATCGTTCGCGATGGACTCGAGAAGTACGCCGCGGCAATCGGCCTGGCGTTTCAGGTGGCCGACGATATCCTCGACGTGACCGCCGACACGGCCACCCTGGGCAAGACGGCCGGCAAAGACATGCTCGAGAACAAGCCCACCTACGTGTCAACGCTGGGCCTCGACGGTGCTCGTACGCTTCTGCATGAACTGCGCGACGACGCGCGCGCCGCGCTGCTGCCATTGGGGCCTTCCGCAGCCCAGCTGGCCAACATCGCCGACTTCATCGTGATGCGCGACCGCTGAACGTCACACAACGGGGCCGGGGTGCCGCTAGCGCGAACCCTTGAGCCTTAAAGCTTTGTTACGGTTTGCCCCGCCAGGGCGACGGCCTGCGACTACAATGCAAGATTCACCTCGCGCCGTCGTGCTGCAAAATTATCGATCCTATCAATGAGCACTGTCCGCCTCGAACAGATTCAATCGCCAGCCGATCTGCGCCGGCTCAGCCGCCGCGAACTCAAAGATCTCGCCGACCAGCTTCGTCAGTTCGTGCTGCAGTCAGTGTCCCGCACAGGCGGGCACCTTTCCTCCAATCTCGGAACGGTCGAACTCACGATTGCGTTGCATCACGTATTCAATACGCCCGACGACAGACTCGTCTGGGACGTCGGGCACCAATCGTATCCGCACAAGATTCTTACCGGCCGGCGCGAAGCCATGGCGCACCTGCGTCAGGCCGGCGGCATTTCGGGATTTCCCAAGCGCAGCGAGTCGGAGTACGACGCCTTTGGTACGGCGCATTCATCCACCTCCATTTCCGCTGTGCTTGGCATGGCGGTCGCCTCGCGCAATACCGGTCATGCGCAGCGCCAGCACATTGCCGTGATCGGCGATGGGGCAATGACGGCCGGCATGGCGTTCGAAGCGCTGAACAACGCGGGCGTCACCCCTGATGTGAACGTCCTGGTGGTCCTGAACGACAACGACATGTCGATCTCGCCGCCTGTGGGTGCCCTCAATCATTATCTGGCACGGCTCATGTCGGGCGGCTTCTATGCGGCAGCAAAGAATGTCGGCAAGGCCGTGCTGCAGCGTGTGCCGCCGGTACTCGAACTGGCCCGGCGCGTTGAAGGGCACGCCAAGGGGCTGGTTTCGCCTGCAACGCTGTTCGAGGAGCTGGGCTTTAATTACGTGGGGCCCATTGACGGTCATGACCTCGATGCGCTGGTGCCCACGCTCGAGAACCTGCGTGAACTGGGTGGGCTGCAGTTCCTGCATGTGGTCACGCGCAAGGGCCAGGGCTACAAGCTGGCCGAGGCTGACCCGGTTCTGTATCACGGTCCCGGCAAGTTCGACCCGGATATCGGCATTCAAAAGCCCGCCACGGCACCCCGTACCACCTTCACCCAGGTCTTCGGGCAGTGGCTGTGCGACATGGCCCAAAGCGACACCCGTTTGTTCGGCATTACGCCGGCCATGCGCGAAGGCAGCGGGCTGGTTGAGTTCGAACGGCGCTTTCCCAATCGTTATTTCGATGTGGGCATTGCCGAGCAGCATGCGCTCACGTTCGCTGCGGGGCTTGCCTGTGAAGGGCAAAAACCGGTGGTGGCAATCTATTCAACCTTTCTGCAGCGCGCCTACGACCAGCTGATACACGACGTTGCCCTGCAGGATCTCGATGTCACATTGGCCCTCGACCGGGCGGGCATCGTGGGGGCCGACGGCGCGACACACGCGGGCAATTACGACATTGCCTACCTGCGCTGCGTGCCAAACATGGTGGTGGCCACGCCGTCCGATGAAAACGAGGCGCGTTTGCTGCTTTCGACCTGTTATCAGCACCCCGGGCCCGCTTCGGTACGTTATCCGCGCGGAGCCGGCTGCGGCGCGGCCGTCGTGGCAGGGCTTGAAACCGTGCCACTGGGCAAGGGCGTCGTGCGCCGCGAGGGTCAGGGCATCGCCATTCTTGCGTTCGGCACCTTGCTCACCGCCGCCCTTCAGGCCGGCGAACAGCTCGACGCCACGGTGGTCGACATGCGCTTCGTCAAGCCCATTGATGAAGCGCTCATTCTCGATCTGGCCCGGAACCATGAAGGGTTCGTCAGCATCGAAGAAGGAGCGATCATGGGTGGCGCCGGCAGTGCCGTGCAGGAGTGCCTGAGCGCGCACGGTGTCGTCATGCCCATGGTGCAGCTGGGCCTGCCCGATCGCTTCATCGATCATGGCGACCAGGCTGCCATCCTCAGCTCGCTGGGGCTTGACGCGCCCGGCATCGTGGCGGCGATCGAAGCCCGCTGGGGTAAGCGCCCGACCGAGGCCAAGGTGGTACCGCTGGCCCGACAGAACTCTTGATGTTCCCTTTGGAAAGATTGAAATGAATACCTTGACCGATCCTGTCGTTGCCATGCCTGACGTGCAGAGCAGTGTGGACACGCGCCACATTGCGATTCAACGTGTAGGCGTGCGCGGCGTCAGGCATCCCATGCTCATCGAGGCGGGCAGCGAAAGCCTGCCTACGGTCGCAGAATGGGAACTGACGGTGGCGCTGCCTGCTCACGAGAAAGGTACGCACATGTCGCGCTTCGTTGCGCTGCTGGAAGCGCATCGTCGCACTCCCATGACACCCGCCTCTTTCTGCACCATGGCACTGGCGATGCTCGATCTGCTGGGAGCGGAAGGCGGCGACATGCAGGCCCGTTTCCCATACTTCATGAGCAAGGCCGCACCCGTTTCGCAGGTCGCCAGTCTCATGGACTACGAGGTCTCCTGGAAATGCGTCGCACGGCGTGCCGATGCAGAGAGCCAGCCAAGCACTGAATTCGAACTGACC
>JAEZGR010000179.1 GCA_023437255.1 Pseudomonadota bacterium
GCCCATGCGCTCGCGAATGAAGTCGTTCATGGGCCCGACTTCTGCTTCGGGCTGCGGTATGTCGGGTGCTTGAGCTGCCGGTGTCGAAACGCCGGCGATACGGAATGCGTCATGGAAGGCCGCAGCGACATGACGCCGGTGGGTCTTCAGCGTTTCCTCGAATTCGGAAGTGGCCATGCCCATGGCGCGGGCCAGGCCGGCCTGCTGATCGGGATCGCGGGGCAACAGATGGGTCTGTTCATCTTCACGATACTGGAGCAGATGCTCCACACGACGCAGGAAGACGTAGGCGGCCTCGAGCCGGTCGGCGACCTCATCGTCGATAACGCCAGACGCCCGCTGACTGCGCAGCGCCGGGAGCAGCCCCGCGCGCTGCAGTGAAGGCAGCCGGCCGCCGCGAATGAGCTGGGTGAGCTGAACGACGAACTCAATTTCGCGGATGCCGCCGTCACCCAGTTTGATATTGTGAACGGCATCCACCCCGCTGCGCGCCAGGGCGCGGCGCTGCCAGTCCTGGCGGATGCGCTCGCGCAGCTCGCGCAGCGACGCCAGGGCGTCAAAATCGAAGTACTTGCGGTACACGAAGGGGGTGCGCAGTGATTCCAGGTGCTGCCAGTCGGCGCTCGGTGAGCTGCCCGCGAAAGCTCGCACGTGCAAGTTCCGCGCCTTGAGCCAGGCGTAACGTTCCCATTCGCGACCCTGAACCACCAGATAATTCTCGAGGGCGGCCAGGCTCCAGGCCAGGGGCCCTGAGTCGCCATCGGGGCGCAGCCGCAGATCAGTGCGGAACACCTGGCCATCAGCATCGATCTCTGAAAGGATCGGCATCATGCGCTGAGTGACCCGGCCATAGAACTCGTGATGACTCAGCGGCCTGCGCCCGGAGGTTTCTCCTTCTTCCCCGTAAAGCATGATGAGGTCGATATCTGAAGACACGTTCAGTTCGCGTCCGCCGAGCTTGCCCATGCCCACGATCAGCATTTCTTGAGGTTTGCCGGTTTCAGGATCGACCGGCGTGCCATGGACCTCGGCCAGTGCGCTAGCCACGCTGCGGTAGGCCTGCGTGACGGCCAGGTCGGCGAGCAGGGTCATGGCACTGACCACTTCCTGCAATGGGGCGACGCCGGCAATGTCACGAGCCATCACCGTGTAGAAGACCCTCTGGCGCAGCTGGCGCAAAACTTGCCGGATGCGTGCCGCTTCGAGCGGTTGTTCCGGGGTCCCGCCCAGCTCCACGAACCATTGCTGCATGCGCTGGCGGTCGACAGGGTGCTGAATGGCTGCCTTGAGCCACTGCCCGAAGCCGGGGTCGGCACTGATTCTGCGGTGCAGAGCGCCGGACCAGGCCAGGGCGGGCTCTAATATAATTGGCTGCGTCATATTCAAGGAAACCATCGGAAGCGGCGGCAAGGTAAGGAAGATACTGCAAAACCGCCTGCGCCGGCGAGCCTACCGAAGACCAAACGTGCAGACACTACACCGCTCGTTGAAATGGCTGGGTTTCCTGGCGCTCACGTTATATATCCTTGCTGCCGTAGCGTTCATTGCCCTGCGCTACTGGGTGATGCCGAATATCGAGCGCTGGCGCGAGCCGCTGCAGCGAGAGCTGTCTGCATTGCTGGAAGACCAGGTCGAACTGGGTTCCATACGCGCCAGCCTGCACTGGCAGGGGCCTCGCATCACGCTGGGCGATGCCCGGGTGCGCGATGAGCACGGGCGCCTGCTGCTGCGCATTCCCACATTACATGTCGCCCTGGCCTGGCCCGAACTTTTGTCCGGTGAGGCCAGATTCTTGAGTCTGCGCGCCGACGGCGTTGATATCGCATTCAGACGCGATGCGCAAGACCGTGTTTCGCTATTGGGTTATCAGATCGAGGGCGACGACGAGGGAGAGGGTGAGGCGGTCAGCGATATCGAAATGCTGTACTGGCTGTCCCGCCAGGGCGATCTGCAGTTGACCAACGCGCGTGTGCGCTGGATCGACGAGTCGCGCGCTGCTCCGCCTCTTGTGTTCACCCAGGTGTCGCTGGCCCTGGGCGCGCGCAATGGCGACCTGCTCCTGACCATGGCGGCGCGCCCACCGGCGGCGCTCGGTCGTTCCTTTGCCCTGCAGGGCAGCATGCGTATTCGCGAACAGGTGGGCAGCGCACTGGTTCTGAGTCAGCTCAGCGGCAGTTTCCATGTCCATGTCGACGGCATGCGGCCGGCCATGTGGCAGCCGTGGTTGGATGTTCACAGCGCGCTGACTGAAGGTGAGGTGAGCTGGCGGGGCTGGCAGGAAATCGTTGACGGTGTGCCGGGCAGGCATGTGTCGGATGTCACTGTCGACGGCGGTCGCTGGAACCCGGATGGTGGTGTGCCCGTGGCGGCACAGGCTCTGCGCCTGTATCTGGCCGGCACCTGGACCTCGTTGCAACGCTTGTGGGAGCCGCAGGACACGAGCGGGCAATCCGGGCCTCATTCGGAGCCCGTGCGAGTCGCAATGCGGCTGGATGGTCTGGTCGTGGAAGCGCCCGAGGTGTTGACCACGCCGTTGCACTTCGACGCCATCGCCGTGTCCGGTTCGCTTGCGCGGGACGAGCAGTTCGGGTTGACCGTCGAGGCCGACAGACTGCAGGTGCGCAACGCCGATATGGATCTCGACGTGAACGGCCGCTGGCAGGAGCTCGGTGCGGGCACTGCCGGGCATATCGATATGAACGGTCGTTTCGAACGTGCCGAATTGGCGGCGATTGTCCGCTATCTGCCGGTCGTCGTCGACGAGGATGCACGGGCCTGGATGCACAAAGGATTGCTGGCGGGTCGCCTGACACAGGCGCCCGTGCGGCTGCAGGGCGACCTCGCGCATTTCCCATTTGGCGAGCAGCCGGACAAGGGCGACTTTGCGGTCGGCGGGCCCGTGCAGGATGTGGTGATCGATTACGCTCCCGAGGCCGTCGTGGGGCCGCCCGGTTGGCCACGTCTGGAACGGCTCAAGGGTCACGCCAGTCTTCATCGTGTCGACTTGCGGGTGCGGGCCGATTCCATGCAGATGCGGCCGGGTGATCACGTCATTGAGTTTTCCGATGTCGATGCCCGTATTGCCAACATTGAAGATGATGCGGTGCTTGAGGTGCAGGGGCGTGGGCGGGCACCCGCGGCGGCGGTATTGGCGCTGGTTCGGCAGTCCCCCCTGGGCGCCATGCTCGACGGCGCGTTTGAGCAGGCCAGCGGTGAAGGTGCCTGGCAGGTTCCGCTTGCCTTGACGATACCGCTATCGGGCGACAAACCCATTGCTGTTGCGGGCGCGATCGAATTGCAGAAAGCGTCGCTGAGTTTCGCGCCCACACTGCCGTCGTTTTCGGATCTGAATGGTCGAATTTCCTTTACCGAAGAGGTGCTCAAGGCCGACGGGCTCAAGGGCCGCTTCCTGGGCGAGGCCATCAATGTGTCGGGCGGAATGGGGCGTGGTGAAAAGGGGCTGGTGTTTGAAGGTCGGCTTACGGCCTCGGCGCTCAGTCAGGTGCTGGGTGAGCGCTTCAACGAATTTCTCGAAGGTGCCACCGCGTTCCGGCTTGCAATTCAGCGTACCGTGGCCGGCGCCTACGACCTGCGCCTTGAAGCGCCCCTGGAAGGGATGGCGATCAATGCGCCCGCCCCCCTGGGCAAGGCGGCAAAATTGCGCAGGCCTTTGCTGCTGCATTGGGCCGACCCGCGCAAGGGCTCGGCAACCCTCACGGCCGATCTTGGCGGTGGGCTGACTGCGCGCTTCCTGCACCGCGGGGGCAGCAAGGAGGGGCCATTCTTTCATACCGGCCTGATCCTCCTGAAGGGCTCCGCGAAAGCGGCCGACGGGGGGCTCACCATCGACATCGCGACCCCCCGTGTCGATGTCGATGCCTGGCGGGACATGGCTGCGGCATTTGAGGGTGAAGCCGGCGGCGCCCCGATCCTTCCGCCGCTGCACAGTCTTCGTCTCGAAACGGAGTCCGCCACGGTTCTGGGAACAGATCTCGATAAGCTGACGTTCACCATGCGGCGGGCCGAAGGGCAGCGCTGGCGGGTCGATGTCAGTTCCACCCAAACCGCGGGTACGCTGTTCTGGAGGGAGCGCAAGGGCGGTAAACAGGGCGAGGTCGAGGCCAAGTTCGAGCGGCTGGCGCTGGGCGCAGCCAGCACGGAACCGCCTCAGGTCGCTGAGCCTGAACACTCGACCACGACGCTCGAGCAGCTACAGCGCGAAATCGATATTCCGGCGATTCGGCTGCAGGTCGATCGCCTGAAGCTGTACGGCCGCGACGTCGGTGCGCTTTCCGTGGTGGGCGTGAATGAGGCGAAGGGGCGCAGCTGGACCTTGCAGGAATTGAAGCTGTCGTCGCCGCACGGCGCGCTGCAGGGC
>JAEZGR010000240.1 GCA_023437255.1 Pseudomonadota bacterium
TGCGGCGCCCGTGTCGTTTGCCCGGACCTAACAATTACAATATCGGTCAGCGAATGAAATACACATTTAACGACCACTGGCTGACCGAAACTCTGCGCCTGCGCGAGTCACTCTGGGGGCCCATCGACGACGCTTCCGAGACCGGCAAGGCACGCGCTCAGCCCGGCGATTTCGAAGCGCGTCTGCTGGTTCGCAATCGCTTGCTCGCCACCCGCGAGGGGCTCGACACTGCCCTGCAACGCTGGTGTCAGATCGCCCGCCTCGTGCTCCTGGCCTTTTCCGCCTTCGCCATCGTGGCCGGTGGCGCCATTGCCGTGGCGGCGCTGGGCAGCGATGGACGTCCCGTCAATCTGACGCTGGCCGTCGTCACCCTGCTCGGGCTCAACACCCTCACCTTCCTGTTCTGGCTCGCCAGCTTCGGCCTGCAGGCCGGCGCCACGGGCAGCCTTCTGGCTGACGCCTGGCTGGGGCTCACACGCCGACTCGCCCGGGGCCCGGACGCCGCCCTGCTGCCCCGGTCGCTGCTCGAAATCATGACGCGCACCCGGCTGTCCCGCTGGGCAGCGGGTGCCCTGAGCCACTGGCTGTGGGCGCTGGCGCTGGTGTCCGCCTTCATCACCCTGCTTGCCCTGCTGGCGGCGCGCCGCTACACCTTTCAGTGGGAAACCACGGTGCTTTCACCCGATGCCTTCGTATGGCTGGTCCATACTCTGGGTTGGCTGCCCTCGGCGCTGGGCTTCCCCCAACCAATGGTCGACACGATACGGGCCAGTGGTGGCCAGGCCATTCTTCCCGGCGACGCACATGCCCTGTGGTCGGGCTGGCTGCTGGGAGTGGTGGCCGTCTATGGCGTGTTGCCCCGCATCGTGGCACTGTTGCTCAGCCTCTTCGTGGTGCGGCGACGCGCCGGCAACATGCGGGTCGACACCTCGCTGCCGGGCCTGATCGAATTGCATGAACGCCTGATGCCGGCCAGCCTGTCCACGGGCATCGACGCGCCGGCTCCCGGCGCGCAGACCGCACAACTGCGGTCCGCCCCCGCCGACCCGGTGGTATCGGCCCGATGCCTGCTGGGCCTCGAACTGCCCACCGATCTGGCCTGGCCGCCCGCCGCGCTGAACACGGGCATTCAGGACCTGGGCGTGATCGAAACGCGGGAACAGCGCCACCGCGTTCTTGAACAGTTGCGGCAGCAGCCCGCCCAACGCCTGCTCGCCTGCTGTGATGCGCGCCAGACGCCCGATCGGGGCACCGTGGCCCTACTGACGGAACTGGCCACCCTGAGCGCCGAGCTCGGCGTGCTGTTGCTCCCCGACGACGGCACCGCCGCGCGACGCGAACAATGGCTCAAGCAGCTGCTGCAGGCCGGCTTCCAACCCGAACAGCTCCTGCCGTACACCGGCGATGCTCTGGCATGGCTGACCGCTGAAGCCGGCAAGCCGCCGGCCGGCGGCGCGTCGGAAGGCACCCTTGTGCAGGGAGGCTCCGCATGAGCGATGCACCGCTACGACTCGCCGTGGTCGGCCATACCAATACCGGCAAGACTTCGCTGCTGCGCACACTCAGCCGCGACCCCGCCTTCGGGGAAGTGCAGGACAGTCCGGGCACGACCCGGCACGTCGAAGGCGTGCGCCTGCTGATCGACGGGAACACCGCCATCGAGCTGTTTGACACACCCGGCATGGAAGACGGTCAGGCCCTGCTCGATTACCTGGAACGGCTGGAGGAGCCGGGAGAACGGCTCGACGGGCCCTCGCGCATTCAGCGCTTCCTCGACAGCCCCGAAAGCCTGCGACGCTTTGAACAGGAAGCGCGCGTGCTGCGCAAACTGCTCGAATGCGACGCCGGCCTGTATGTCATTGATGTGCGCGACCCGGTTTTGGCCAAGCATCGCGACGAGCTGGCCGTGCTGGCTTCCTGCGGCCATCCTCTGCTGCCGGTGCTCAACTTCACGCGCAGTCCCGATCATCGCATCGAAGAATGGCGCAATGCCCTGGCCCGCCTGGGCCTGCACGCCGTGGTGGAATTCGACACCATCGCGCCGCCGCTCGATGGTGAGGATCAGCTGTATGACAAGCTGGCGTTGCTGCTTGATTCGCACTCATCCATGCTGAAGGCGCTCAAGCAGAACATTGCCCAGCAAAGGCAGGAACGCCGCAATGACGCGCTGACGCTTGTCGCCGACATGCTGCTGGACATCGCTGCGCTGCGCCTGGCCTCACCGGCCGAACCGGCTGCCCTCGAAGAAACCGCGGCCCTGTTGCGCCGCCTGGCGCGCGAGCGGGAGCACCGCGGCATCGAGGCCGTGCTCAAGCGCTACAACTTCCGCCCGGCCGACTTTCCGCAACATGCCTTGCCGCTTCAAGGTGAACGCTGGGACATGGATCTCTTCCACCCGCAGGCCCTGAAGGATGTCGGCATCCACGTGGGCAAGGGCATGGCCGCCGGTGCCATGGCCGGTGCGACCGTGGACATGTTCACTGCGGGCATCAGCCTGGGGGCGGCCACGCTCATCGGCGCCACGGCCGGTGGCCTGTGGCAAGGAGCAGACAAGCTCGGGCGGCGATTGCTGGGCCGGCTACGGGGTTTTCAGGAGATCACGGTGGACGACCCGGTGCTGCGCCTGTTGGCGATGCGCGGCCTGGCGCTCATTGCCGCTCTGGAGCGGCGCGGGCACGCTGCGCAGGGGCCGATCGAGATCGAGGCACTGCTCGAAGAC
>JAEZGR010000292.1 GCA_023437255.1 Pseudomonadota bacterium
AGGTCGAGATTCTCCTCCACCGAGCGGTCGCGGAACGGCGAATTGGTGCCGGGCTCGGTGAGCGTGCCGCGCGTGGCGCGGATCTCTTCGGGGCTCTGTTCATCAACGTAGGCGTGACCGGCCTGTATGAGAGCCTCGGCAAACTCATACATGTACTGAAAGTAGTCGCTGGCGAAGTACAGGTTTTCTTCTTCGCCGTAATGCCAGTCGAAACCCAGCCACTTCACCATGTCGATGATGGCTTCGACGTATTCGGCTTCTTCCTTTTCGGGATTGGTGTCGTCGAAACGCAGGTGACAGGCGCCCTGATAGTCGCGTGCGAGCCCGAAGTTCAGGCAGATGCTCTTGGCGTGGCCGATGTGCAGGTAGCCATTGGGCTCCGGCGGAAAGCGGGTGCGCACGCGCGCCGTGTCGGGCGGAGCGTTACGCTGGACGTAGGCCGGGCCAGGGCGTCCGGCCCAGGGCTTTTGCGCATGGCGACCTTCCGCCAGATCTTTTTCGATGATGGTGCGCAGGAAGTTGGAAACCGGACCGGGACTGGGGGCAGAACTCATACGGAAAGAAGCCAATGATTACGGTAAGGGGAAGGTAAAGTATGCATTTTGCCACGTTCGACAGGGTTTGCCCGGGTGCGTGGCCAGAACCCGGCATGTCGCTTTACACTGGCGGCCATTATGACCTACTTGGCCCTCTGGTTATCGCAGGCCCAGTTCTTCATGAGCCTGTCGTTCTCCCTGCTCTTTCTCCTGCTGGAGATCGGTCTCGCATGGGCGCTTGTCATCTTCAAGCTGCAGTGGCTCAGGGGAGACTCGCGGGGAATACAGGCCTATCGGTTCTGGGTGCGCGTCTTTGCGCTCGCCTTCGTGCTCAGTTTCGCCTCGGCCGTGCCGGTCATGGTGCAGTTCGGCAGTCTCTGGCCCGGGCTCATGGAACGTATCGGCAATGTCGCGGGGCCGCTGCTGGCGGCGGCGGTGTTTACGCTGTTCCTGTTCAAGTCATGTTTCGTCGGCGCCATGCTTTTCGGTCAGCGCCGCCTCTCCGAGCGTGCCCACACCGTGCTCGTACTCATGGTGGCGTTGGGCGTCACGCTGGCGGCGCTGTGGCCGGTTGCCCTGTTTTCCTGGTCGCGAACCCCGTCGGGGGCCTTTTTCTCGAACGGGCAGTACGTGGTCATTGCGTGGTCCGATATTGTCTTCAATCCTTCCTTCCCCTGGTATGCCGCACTGCTGCTTGTCACGGCGCTCGCGACAAGCAGCCTCTTCATGCTGGGGGTTGCCGCCTTGCAGAGCCTGAGCCGCCGGGTGATCGGTGCCGATCGCATGGTGTTCAATGGCGCGGCACGAGCTGCGGTGCTGTTTCTGGCAGTGCTCATGGCGCTGGTCGTGCAGGCGGGGCGCGAGCTGGCTCATCACGAGCCGGCTCGGGCCGCCGCTGCAGTGGGGTACTGGCGGTCCGGCACCGAGCCCAGCGTCTCGCTGTTCAGCGTGCCCGACCCGAACACCGGCGACGACCGCTGGGCGTGGCGTTGGAATCGCCTGGGGGGCGACTTCCTGGCCCGTGACGCCGAGAACCGTTATCGGGGCCTCGACCAGTTTTCGGGCATGGCGCCGCCCTGGGCACTCACCTTCTGGTCGTTGCGCGTGGCAGGCGCTGCCCTGTTATTGACTTTGCTGGTTTCGGCGCTGGCATGGTGGCGCCTGCACGCGCACGACGGCGAGCCCGCCGCGCTCTCCGCTTGTCTGCGCAAGGCCCTGATCGCCTCAGGATTTGGCGGGTGGCTGATCGCTGTCGCCGGCTTTGCGCATGTGTTCATCGGCGCATCACCGTACGCGGTTGCGGGTACGGTCACTCTCAGCGAGGTGCAGGCCGACGCGTCAATTGCCGCTCTGTCGATCGGCGGCTCGGGTCTGCTGCTTATCTACGCAATCTGCATGTGGGGTTTCGTGCGATTGCTGTGGCATGTCGTGCGCTATGGGGTGGTTCCCGTGGCACGCTGGCGGGGGCGCGCATGAGGAGCAGCGCATGATCGATACGCTTGCGCTCGCAGTGGGGCTGAGCACTCACGACCCTGACTTCTGGATGCCGCTGCTGTTCATGGGGCTGCTGTTCGTGGTGTTGCTGGCGGGCGTGGTGCTCGATGGCTTCGACATCGGTGTCGGCTGCCTCAGTCTGTTTGCTCCCGCCACGCTGAGGCCCCGCATGCTGGCACTGCTGAACCCATGGCGCGACGCCAACGAGTTCTGGCTGTTCTTGGGCATGGGGCTTTTCATGGCGGCCTTCCCGCGTGCCTGGGGGCAGCTCATGGGCGAGCTTTATCTGCCGATCAGCCTGCTGGCCATGGGAACCCTGCTGCGCTCGGTGGGGTATGAACTGCGGCTGCGTTCACCGCGTGAACAGCAGGCGGGCTGGACCCGTTTGTTCGGCCTGGGTGCCGTCCTGACCGCCCTGTCTCACGGCATGTTGCTGGCGGAAGTCGCGCTGGCCTACCGGGGCGATCACAGCCACCTCTGGTTCATCGGCTTCATGGCAGCGTGCGCGTTGGCCGCCTACTGCCTGTTGGGCGCCTCGTGGCTGATCATGCGCGAGGGGGGCGAGCTCAGGATGCGGGCCGTGTTCTGGGGGCGTCGCTCGGTGCGGTGGGCCGCTGCCGGTGCGGTCGGCATTTCGGTGGTGCTCGCGCTGAGCAATCCCGGCATCTTCCTGAAATGGACCAGCGGATCCTCAAGGCTGGCGGTGGCGGCGCTCTGGGTCGGCATACTCGCGGCCTTCATCTGCATAGAAATGCGTCTGCAGAGCATGATCAACACCAGTTACCGCAACACCGCATTGCCGTTCCTGCTCACTCTGTTCATTTTCATCATGACGCTGGGCGGGCTGGGCTACAGCTTCTTCCCTTATCTGGTGCTCGACGAGCTCACCATCTGGGATGCCGCTGCAGCCAGCGATTCGCTGGCCCTGGTGCTGGCGGGGGTGGCGGTCGTGCTGCCCGTTGCGCTGGTGTTCAACGCCTGGGTCTATTGGCGCATGTTCGGCCTGTCACTGCCGCCTGAGCCGCCCGAGTTCGGCCACTGAAGCGGCAGGCTGATCCGCACTTCCAGGCCGCCTTCTGCAGCCGTGCCCAGGGTCAGCGTGCCGCCATGTGCACGTGCGATCATGTCCGCCAGTGCCAGGCCGAGCCCCACTGAGCCGGTCTTGGTACGGGCCTCGTCGAGCCTTGAAAAGGGGCGCAGGGCTTCGTTGCGGCGCGCCTCCGAGATGCCGGGCCCGTGGTCCCAGAGGGTGATCACGGCGTGTTCATCATCTGCTGTCAGGGCGATCTCCACGGGCGGTTTGCCATGTGAATGCGCATTGGTGATCAGGTTGTCGATCAGACGGCCCAGGGCCAGTTCGTCGGCCTGCAGCCGGACATCCTGCGAGGGGGTCTCCACCAGGCGCACATCGCTGCCCGCATGGCGCCAGGCTGTGACGCGTTCTTCCAGCCAGGCCTGTAGGGGCAGGGGCGCGTAGCGATAGGATGCCTGGTCGGAGCCGCGCACATAGCCAATGAACTGGTCGATCATGCGTTGCATGTCCTGAACATCCTGCCGCATGCCTTCACGCAGCGCGGGGTCGTCGGTCATTTCGATGCGCAGCCACATTCGCGACAGCGGCCCCTTGAGGTCGTGCGGCAGGCCGGCCAGGAGCGTGCGCTGGACGGTGGCCGACTCCGCCAGCGTATCGAGCATGGCATTGAATCGTTCCCCCAGGCTGCGGGTTTCAGAGGGTCCGGAAGGCACCACGCGCTCGGGTTTGCCGGCCGCCAGTTGGTCGGCCGCTTTGGCCAGCCGGGTGAGCGGGCGGGTGATATGGAAGGCGAACGCCGCCGAAAGCAGCAGCAGGGCGATCATGCCGCCGAGCCACACGATGATCATCGGTGTGGTGACCGGGCGCGCGATCTTGTCGAGGGGAATGACGAGCCATTCGCGGTAGCCGCGGGCTGCGTCGGGGTCTTCGATCAGAGAGATATACAGTCGCGGTTCGGGGCCGCGTGACAGTGCCACCCGGGTGTCGTCGTCGAGGCGCAGATTCAGGGCGTCGACGAAGCTGCGCAGGCTGTGGCGCGCGTCGTCGGGCGGGGGTTCACGGTGAGCCCCGTCGGCCTGCTGCCGGCGCCGTCGTTCCAGGCTTGCGTCGGCGGGCAGCGATCGCGCCCACAGGCGCCACTGGTTGCGTGAAGCCTCGCGCACGAAGTCCGGGCGCTGTTCCGCAGGAATCTCGGCCAGTGCGGCGCGCAGGGTGCGGATGGTGGTGGCGGTCAGCTCCACCGAGACCTCTTCGGTGAACTGCTTGCGGTAGTAGCTGACCGTGGCGAATGTGGCGGCCTGCACGAGAATGATGGTGCCCAGTGTGAGCAGCACCATGCGCGTTCGCAGCGAGCGCGGCAAGAGGATACGCCAGTCACGCATGAGGTTTGCTCTCAAGGCGAGAACCGGTAGCCGACACCCCAGACGGTCTGGATCCAGCGCGGTTGCTTGGGATCATCTTCGATGGCGCGGCGCAGGCGGAGAATGGCAATGTCGATGGCGCGATCGTTCCGCTCGCCTTCTTCGTCGTCGCGGGCCAGCGCCAGCAGGCGCTCCCGGGAGAGCGGCTTGCCGGGGTTGTTGACCAGTGCCTCGAGCAGATTGACTTCGCCGCCCGTGAGCTTGATCGGGGTGTCGCCCCGGTGCAGTTGGCGCGTGACCGGATCGAAGACAAAGGGCCCGAACGCAACCGGCTTGTCCTTGGTCAGCGCGGAGGCACCCTTCTTGCGACGCAGCACGGCTTCGATGCGTGCCAGAAGCTCGCGTGGATCAAACGGCTTGCCGATGTAATCGTCGGCGCCGGCTTCGAGCCCGATGACGCGATCCACGGTTTCGTCTTTGGCCGTCAGCAGGATGATGGGGATATCTTCGCCCTGCTGACGCAGCCGCCGGCAGGCTTCGGCGCCGTCGCCGTCGGGCATCATGCGATCCAGCACCACCAGGTCGGGGCTGTAACGCTGGATCCTGGCCTCGAGGTCGCTCGCGTTGGGCGCAAGAAGCGTATCGTACTGGTGGCGGTTCAGATAGTCGGCCAGCAGCTGAAGCAGCGCGGGGTCGTCGTCGACGACTAAAATTTTTATGTGCGGATGATCCATGGGAGCCAAGTGTACTCTCGCAATATTCTGGAACCATGATACGGAAACGGATTGAAATCGTCTCCTGTCTGGTGGCGGGTGGGATGTTGATGGCGGCTGGCACTCATGCCCCTGCAAAGGGCTGGGGCAAGCCCACCGAGCACACGGCGGAAGCGTTCAGGGTGCGGGTGGAGCCCGACCCGGTGCCCGTCCCGCTGGCCGACGAAACCGATGCCGAGGCAAAGGGTGGCGAACCCCTGCTCGGCGACGAAGAACACGACATTCCCTACACCTATTTCTGGGGCACGCGCGACGGGTTGGCGGTGCGCGCCGCGGCGTATGTGCGCGGGGCGGGCGTTTCGCGCAATTCGCCCGGCCTGCTCGCCGCGTTCGAGTTGCCGGATGTCGAGACGCCTGCCGCGCGCTGGCGCCCCGCGCCCCCGCCGGCTTCTCCATTGACGCGCAATTGGTCGTTCGGCGCCACCAACTGGCAGACTCGTTTCGACGAAGGCCCGAAGGTGCTGGGCGGCAGCAGCGAGATTGCCGTGCCCGCATGGAATGAAGGTGTGCGGCTGGGAGGTGTGAGCCTGAGCCAGAGCTTCATCGCCGGCAACGAAGATGTCGCGCGCTGGAACTATTCACTGGCGTTTGGCGCGGTCGATCAATCGGCCGCCGGCCAGTCCGGTGACCTGGCTTTCGGCCCCAAGGCGGGTAGCGCGAGTCTGACCTATCACCATGGTTCGGGCCTGAGCCTCTCCTCGCATACCCAGGTCGCCGATGATCTGATGCTGGCCGGCGTCACCAGCCAGTACGATCTGGGCATTCTCGGCCGTTGGCGTTCAGGCGTGGCGCGCTCCAATAAGGGCCTGAACCAGGGCTGGCGCTACCGCGCGATGGCCGATTTCGCCGTGGCCGACGACATGAGCCTGGCCTGGATGGGCGAGCGTCACACCGCGGGATTCATGGACATACGCCGCTATGCCGATGCTGCGGCACCGGTGGCCGGCGGCAGGCAGCGCTGGTCGGCTTCGTGGGATGCGGGCCGCTGGGGAGAGTGGTCAGGCAGCTTCGAAAGCGTGCACGGAGACCAGGGCGTGTTGCAGCGGCGCTTCGGCGTGACCCAGGAGTTCTGGTACAGCCCCCGCCTGCGCATCGGTATTCACGCAGAGCGCGAGGTCATCGCCGACGACTATGATATAGGGCTACGTTTCTCCTTCCCCCTGTATTGAGTCCGCATGTCCCCCCTCGAAACTCTGCAGCGCGTTTTCGGCTATGAGTCCTTCCGCGGCGAGCAGCAAGCCATCATTGACACCCTGATGGCCGGCCGCGACGCCTTGGTGCTCATGCCCACCGGCGGCGGCAAATCACTGTGCTACCAGATCCCTGCGCTGTTGCGCCCGGGAACCGGGGTGGTGGTGTCGCCGCTCATTGCGCTCATGCAGGACCAGGTCGATGCCTTGCGCGAACTGGGCGTGCGGGCGGCGTACCTGAATTCATCACAAGACTGGCGCGAGGCGCGTGACGTCGAACGCCAGATGCTCAATGGCGAACTCGACCTGCTTTATGTGGCGCCCGAGCGGCTGCTCACCGATCGCTGCATGGAGTTGCTGCGTCGCTCGCGCATTGCGCTGTTCGCCATCGACGAGGCGCATTGCGTTTCGCAGTGGGGGCATGATTTCCGCCCGGAATATCTCGGTCTGTCGGCGCTGCACGAATATTGGCCCGACGTGCCCCGGATCGCCCTCACGGCCACGGCCACCGCGGCAACGCGCGAAGAAATTGCCCGGCGTCTGGCACTCGAAGACGCGGCCCATTTCGTCTCGAGCTTTGATCGCCCCAACATTTTTTACCGCATCGTCGAGAAGAACGAGGTGAAGCGCCAGCTGCTGAGCTTCATCCGCGAGGAGCACCCTGGCGAAAGCGGCATCGTCTACTGTCTGTCCCGTTCGCGGGTCGAGGACATGGCGGCGTTTCTGTCGCAGAACGGGGTGCCTGCCCTGCCTTATCACGCCGGCATGGATCAGGCGTTGCGGGCGCAGCACCAGGCGCGGTTCCTGCGCGAGGAAGGGCTGGTCATGACAGCCACCATCGCCTTTGGCATGGGTGTGAACAAGCCGGATGTCCGTTTCGTGGCGCACGTCGACCTGCCCAAGTCGGTCGAAGGGTACTACCAGGAGACCGGTCGGGCCGGTCGCGACGGCGAGCCCGCCTCTGCCTGGATGGCCTATGGCCTGCAGGACGTCGTGCAACAGCGCCGCATGATCGACGAATCCACCGGCGACGATCTCTTCAAGCGCCGCTCGGGCCGCCAGCTCGACGCCATGCTGGGTCTGTGCGAAACGGTCGACTGCCGTCGCCAGCAGCTGCTGGCCTACTTTGGTCAGCAGATCCAGCCCTGCGGAAACTGCGATACCTGTCTCGAACCGCCCGAGTCATGGGACGGCACGGTGGCGGCGCAAAAGCTCCTTTCCGCCATATTCCGGCTGTGGCGCGAGCGCGGCCAGCGTTACGGGGCGGGGCATGTCATCGATATCCTGCGCGGCAAGGCGACACCGCGCGTGCGTGAGAACGGGCACGACACACTGACCGTGTTCGGCGTGGGTGTCGATATTTCCGACCAAGGCTGGCGCAGCGTGCTGCGTCAGCTTCTGGCCAAGGGCCTGGTCACCGTCGACGCGGAAGGACACGGCACCCTCATGCTTACGGAAGAGAGTCGTGCCGTGCTCAAGGGCGAGGTCACGCTCATGCTCAGGCGCGAGGCGCCCGTCGCCGCGCGTGGCGGTCGGCCGCGCCGTGCCGGCCCCGCCGACGCGGGGCTCGATGCCGAGGCACAGGGCCGCTTCGAGGCCTTGCGTGCCTGGCGCGCCGCAATCGCCCGTGAACACGGTGTGCCGGCCTACGTCATTTTTCACGATGCCACGCTGCGCGAAATCGCCCGCACCGATCCCCGCTCGCTTGACGAGCTGTCGCACGTGCACGGGGTTGGGGTACGCAAGCTTGAGGCTTACGGCGAGGCACTGCTGGAGTGCGTGGCGGCCGTCTGACGAATCAGAAGAGGTCGCCGCTGCCGCCCTGGGTGCCGGCCGGCGGCGTGAGCCCCAGATGGCGCCAGGTGGTCTGGGTGGCGATGCGGCCGCGCGGGGTGCGTTGCAGGAATCCGGTCTGGATCAGAAAGGGCTCGATCACGTCTTCGATCGTGTCGCGCTCTTCGCCGATAGCGGCGGCCAGACTGTCGACGCCCACCGGGCCGCCATCGAACTTGTGCACGATGGCGTCGAGCAGCTTGCGGTCCATCAGGTCGAGCCCCATGGGATCGACTTCGAGCATCGTGAGTGCTGCAGAAGCCGTTTCCTGATCAATACGACCCTGTGCCTTGACCTGCGCATAGTCGCGCACGCGGCGCAGCAGGCGGTTGGCGATACGCGGCGTGCCACGCGAACGCCGGGCGATTTCGGCCGCCCCGTCGCTTGTGGCGTCGGCGTTCAGCAGGCGCGCGCTGCGCGTGACGTTATGCGCCAGGTCTTCGGACGAATAGAATTCCAGGCGCGACACGATGCCGAAGCGGTCGCGCAGCGGGTTGGTGAGCATGCCCGCCCGTGTGGTGGCCCCCACCAGCGTAAAGGGCTGCAGATCGATCTTGACACTGCGGGCAGCCGGCCCTTCACCGATCATGATATCGATCTGGAAGTCTTCAAGGGCGGGGTAGAGGATCTCTTCGACCACGGGCGACAGGCGGTGGATCTCGTCGATGAAAAGCACATCGTTTTTTTCGAGATTGGTGAGCAGGGCCGCGAGGTCACCCGGTCGCTCGAGCACCGGCCCCGAGGTCTGCCTGAGCTGGACGCCCATTTCGTGGGCAATGATGTGTGCCAGCGTGGTCTTGCCCAGCCCTGGGGGGCCGAACAGCAGGACGTGATCAAGCGCTTCGTGGCGCGCGCGCGCCGCCTGGATGAAGATTTCAAGCTGCTCACGCACGCGGTGCTGCCCGATGTATTCACCCAGGGCACGGGGGCGCAGGGCGCGTTCGATCGAGTCTTCGTTGGGCGATGCGCTTTGCGGCGCGACGATGCGTTCCGGCTGGGCGGCTCGCACCAGGGCGTCGGAGTGTATGGCCATGAGCTGAAAAGGCTGGGTGATTGCTGAGCTTGCCTGCCAGTATAGAACGCCCCGGCCTTCCTTTATCATTGCACTACTTTATTGTTGGAGCAGGCATGAGTCTCACCCTACCGAATTATCAAGACGTGCAGGACGCGGCCGCACGTCTCAGCGGCGTTGTGCATCGCACGCCAGTATTGACTTCGCAGACGCTCAACGGGCGGCTTGAGGCAGAGGTGTTTTTCAAATGCGAGAACCTGCAGCGCGTGGGTGCATTCAAATACCGGGGGGCCTACAACGCCATCGCCCGGCTGGGCGAGGCCGAGCGCGAGGCGGGTGTGGTCACCTATTCCTCGGGTAACCACGGTCAGGCCATCGCCCGGGCGGCACGCGCGCTGGGCGTCACGGCCACGATCGTCATGCCGCATGATGCGCCGCGGGCCAAGCGCAATGCGGCGGCCAGCTATGGCGCCCGCATCATTCCCTACGATCGCAAGACAGAAGACCGGGTCAAGGTTGCCGAGGATCTGTCACAGGCCGAAGGGTTGACCATGATCCCGCCGTTTGACCACCCCGACGTGATCGCAGGCCAGGGTACGGCGGCGCTTGAACTGTTCGAAGACGTGGGCGGCCTCGACGCCCTGTTCGTGCCGCTGGGCGGGGGCGGCTTGCTTGCCGGCTCCTTGCTGGCAGCGCACGCCATGGCACCGGAATGTCTCGTGTATGGGGTGGAGCCCCTGGCGGGCAACGACGGTCAGCAATCGTTCAGCAAGGGTGAGCGGGTTCGGATCGATCCGCCGAACTCGATCGCCGATGGTGCGCTCACCCAGTGCCTCGGTGAATACACCTTCCCCATCATCCAGCGCTACGCGCACGATATCCTGACGGTGGAAGACGGCAAGCTGATCCAGGCCATGCAGTTCTTTGCCGAACGCATGAAGATCGTGGTGGAACCAACCGGATGCCTGGGCGCCGCGGCGGTGATCCGCGAAGTGGTGCCGGTTCGCGGCATGCGCATCGGGGTGATCCTGAGCGGCGGCAACGTCGACCTGGCCACCTACGCGGCCTGCCTCGCCCAGGAACCCTGAGCGTCAGCGCGCCATTGATTTGAGTGCCAGCCTGATGCCCTCGGCGACATCGACGTCGGGGGGCAGGCTCTTGAGCGCCTTCTGGGATTCGGCGCTTGAATAGCCCAGCGATAGCAGGGCATTGAGGATATCGGCCTGGCCGCCCGCTGCCGGCGCCGCGCTGGCGCCGATGTCTGCGCCCAGCTTGCCACGCAATTCGAGCAGCAGCCGTTCGGCGGTTTTCTTGCCGATGCCCGGCACGCGCGTGAGACGACCGGTTTCCTGCAGCGTGATCGCACTCGAGAGTTCTTCGACGCTCATGCCCGACAACACCGCCAGCCCGATGCGTGCGCCCACACCGGTCACCTTGATGAGCGCCCTGAACGCGGTGCGCTCTTCCTGTGTGGCGAAGCCGTACAGCACATGGGCATCGTCCCGCACCTGCAGGTGCGTGTGCAATATCACCTCGGCACCGACCTCGGGTAGCTTGTACAGGGTGCTCATGGGTACGTCGATTTCGTAGCCGACCCCCGCGACATCGACATTGATGGTGGGGGGCGTCTTGTCGAGCAGGATGCCGCGTATGCGTCCAATCATGTTGCGTGATTCCAGTTCAATGCCTAGCCGATGAGCCGGCCGTTACGCATGCCGCGAACGCCTGCCGCAGCGAGCGGACTGCGCTGGAGCGCGGCGGCAAACGGCAGCGTATGGGCGTGGCAGATGGCGCAGGCCAGGGCGTCGGCTGAGTCGGCCGCCGGTACACCGCTCAAGGAAAGCAGGTGCTGCACCATCTGCTGCACCTGGGTCTTGGCCGCACGGCCGGTGCCGACGACCGACTTCTTGATCTGCAGGGCGGTGTATTCGTGCACCGCGAGCCCCGAGTCGGCCAGCCCGCACAGTGCTGCGCCGCGGGCCTGCCCCAATGCCAGCGTGGAAGAGGGGTTGGTGTTCAGGAACACTTTCTCGATGGCGGCCACGTTCGGCTGTGTCTCGGCGGCCACCTCACGGATGTGGTCGAGAAGGGTCTTGAGGCGGGCCGCCATTTCGAGCTTGTCGGGCACGACGATCGTGCCGCTTGCCACATAGAGCAGGCGCGGGCCGTCGACGTCGATGACGCCGAAACCCGTGCGTCGCAAGCCCGGATCAATGCCCAGAATGCGCATCAGTGGCGGAAATGACGCGTGCCCGTGAAGATCATCGGGATACCGCGTTCATCGGCGGCCGCAATGACCTCGTCGTCGCGGATGCTGCCACCGGGCTGGATCACGCAGCTGGCGCCGGCGTCGACCACGACATCGAGACCGTCGCGGAAGGGGAAGAAGGCATCGGAGGCCACGGCGGAGCCCGCCAGCGTGAGACCCGCGTTCTGGGCCTTGATGGAGGCAATGCGCGCGGAGTCGACGCGGCTCATCTGGCCGGCACCGACGCCCAGGGTCATGCCATTGGCGGTGAACACGATGGCGTTCGACTTCACATATTTGGCTACCTTCCAGGCAAAGCGCAGGTCTTCGATCTGTGCCTCGGTTGGCTGGATCTTGGTCACGACACGGAACTCGGCGTCGGGCACCAGGAAGTCGTCGGGGTTCTGCACCAGCCAGCCACCGCCGACGCGCTTGACGTCAAAGGCGTTGCGGCCGTCGCCGAGCGGAACCTGCAGCAGGCGCACGTTCTTCTTGGCCGCAAACACGGCCATGGCCTGCGAGGAGTATTCGGGCGCGAGGACGACTTCGACGAATTGGTTGCTGATCGCTTCGGCAGTGGCGCCGTCGATCGGGCGATTGAAGGCGATGATGCCGCCGAAGGCCGAAGTCGGGTCGGTCTGGAACGCCTTCTGGTAGGCCTCGAGCGGCGAGGCAGCCACCGCCACCCCACAGGGGTTGGCGTGCTTGATGATCACGCACGCGGCGGAGTCGAAGCTGCGCACGCATTCCCACGCGGCGTCGGCGTCGGCAATGTTGTTGTACGAGAGTTCCTTGCCCTGCAGCTGTGTGTAGCTGCCCAGCAGGCCCGGCGCCACCGAGCTGTCGGAATAGAAGGCAGCCTGCTGATGGGGATTTTCGCCGTAGCGCAGCACCTGAGTCTGCTTGAGTTGCAGGGTGAGCACCCGTGGCCAGGGGTTGCGTTCTGCGGGTTCGCTCTGGGCGGGCTCGGCGTGAGCCAGGCTGCTGAGGTAAGCCGCAATGGCGCCGTCGTATGCGGCCGTGTGGGCGTAGACTTTCGCGGCCAGTTCGAGCCGCAGCGCATACGAAGGCGAACCCTGGGGGCCGTCGATGTCTGCAAGAACGCGGGCGTAGTCGGCCGGGTCGATCACGACCGTGGCGCCGCCCACGGGGGTACCGTGGTTCTTGGCGGCCGCACGCAGCATGGCGGGCCCGCCGATGTCGATGTTTTCGATAGCGTCTTCGAACGTGCAGCCGGGCTTGGCGATCGTTTCACGGAAAGGGTACAGATTCACGACCAGCAGGTCGATGCGGTCGATACCGTGTTCTTCCAGAGCCTGCATGTGATCCGCGCTGTCGCGACGAGCCAGGAGGCCACCGTGAATCTTGGGGTGCAGTGTCTTGACGCGGCCGTCGAGGATCTCGGGCGAGCCCGTATGCTCGGCGACTTCGGTGACCTTGATGCCGGCGTCGGCCAGCAGCTTGGCCGTACCACCGGTGGAAAGAATGCGCACCCCGCGTGTGGCAAGTGCCTGCGCGAAGTCGACGATGCCCGACTTGTCGGACACGGAAATGAGAGCGGTCTGGATTTTCATTGGAAGGTTCAGATAGGGATTGAGAAATCAGGGTTGCAGGTCATGAGCGAGCAGCTTCTTGCGCAGGGTGCTGCGGGTGATGCCCAGCATGGCCGCTGCCTTGGACTGATTGCCGTTGGCCTTTTCGAGGGCGACCTGCAGAACGGGCCGCTCGACGCAGGTGACGACCATGGCCAGCATGTCGCGCGGCTCTGAATCGCCCAGATCCGTGAAGTACCGTTCCAGCCGTTCGCGCACGGATTGTTCCAGGGGGTTGATGTTGCTCATGATAGTGGATGATGTTCTGGTTATGGTTCACGCTGCCATGGCGTGAACTTCGATGGGTTCATTGGTGGAAAACTGGTCGAACCAGACTTCGAGAGCGGAAATCTGGCTCGTGGTGGTTTCGGCGCGGTTGATCTGCTGGCGCAGAGCCTCCGCGTCGGGAAGGCCTTCCAGGTACCACCCGATGTGCTTGCGGGCAGTACGCACGCCTGTGTATTCACCGTAGAACTGGTAGTGGTCTTCCAGGTGATCCAGCAGGCAGTGCCGGAGTTCGCCCCAGGTGGGGGGCGGGAGGTGTTCGCCGGTGGCCAGGTAGTGACTGACTTCGCGAAAGATCCAGGGCCGGCCTTGTGCTGCGCGACCGATCATGACGGCATCGGCGCCCGTATACTCTAATACCCGGCGTGCCTTTTCGGGACTATCGATATCCCCATTGGCGACAACCGGGATTTCGAGTGCCTGTTTGACTTCGCGTATCGTGTCGTACTCGGCTTCGCCCTGATACAGGTCGCAGCGCGTGCGGCCGTGCAGGGTCAGGGCGGCTATACCGGCATCCTGGGCCAGCAGGCCCACGCGCACCGCGTTGCGTGAGTCGCGGTCCCAGCCGGTGCGGGTCTTGAGTGTAACGGGTACCTCGTAGGGGCGGCAGGCCTGCACGACACTGTGCAGGATCTCGGCCACCAGCGCCTCGTCGCGCAGCAGCGCGGAACCCGACGCCACGTTGCACACCTTCTTTACAGGGCAGCCCATGTTGATGTCGATGATCTGCGCGCCTTTTTCGATGTTGTAACGCGCGGCCTCGGCCATCATTTCGGGATCTGAACCGGCAATCTGTACCGCGACCGGACTGGTTTCGCCTTCGTGATTCAAGCGGCGCGAGGTCTTCACGTTGTTCCAGAGCTTCGGGTTGCTGGCGGCCATTTCAGAGACGGCATAAGCCGCCCCCAGAGCCTTGCACAGACGGCGGTAGGGGCGATCGGTGACGCCCGCCATGGGCGCCACAAAGACTGGGTGGGGAAGGGACCAGGAGCCGATGCGCATTCGGGGGATTTTAACCCCTCGGGATCGCCCGGATGCGCCGCGTGCTGCCGGCCTGCAAAAGCAGTGATGGGGCTGCGGCTTAGTGGCGCACGCCCTGCAGCAGCTGGCGCGCGAGCTGGTTGCGCACCGGCGGCAGGAGATCCATGGCAAACAGCGCTGCCCCGCCGGCGTGTTCCAGCAGCCGGTTGCCGGTGGAAAACACCCGCGGCAGGAAATCAGTGATCGCCATGGTCAGCCAGCGGTCGGGTCGGCGTTTCTGCATGAACTCGACGCAATGAGGCTGCGGGTCGGTTTCGGGGCGCAGCAGCCAGGGGCTCAGGCTCTGAGCCAGGTGGGCAACATCGCGCAGGCCCAGGTTCAGGCCCTGGCCGGCGACCGGATGCAGGGTCTGGGCGGCATTGCCCACGGCGATGCAGCGCCGGTTGATGAGCGAGGGACCCGCATGCAGGGCGAGAGGGAAAACGGCCCGGCGCCCCAGGCTCTGGAAGCGGCCCAGCCGTTCACCGAAATGCTCGTACAGCAGCCGGTCGAACTCGCCGGACGGGACGCCGCGCAGATGGTCTGCCTGCTCGGGGCTGCAGCACCAGACGACGCTATAGATATCGTGGCCCTGTGGGTGGGGCAGGGCCGCCAGCGGGCCGCTGGGGGTGAAGCGTTCGTAGGCCCAGCCGGCACGGGGCTGTTCGGCGCGGACGTTGGCCAGCACCGCGTGCTGCCCGTACTGGCGTTCGAGACCTCTGGGCTGCACGCCGTCGGATTGCACGGCAAGGCGGGCGGTGACCGAACCGGTGTCTGCATGGCATTCGATGTGCTGGCCGACCAGACGTGGCAATGCACGGCACTCGATGCGGGTGACGCCGCTGTGGGCA
>JAEZGR010000056.1 GCA_023437255.1 Pseudomonadota bacterium
GTCTTCATCCGCGCTGGAATACACCTGCACGGTTTCAATTCCCATTTCCCTGCATGCGCGAATAATGCGCAATGCAATCTCTCCCCGATTCGCAACCAGCACTCTCTTGATAGCCATCAACCCCTCACTTATTGGTGGACCGGTGCGTCATGGGTCGCCTGCAAAGCCCAGCATCCTGCCGGACTAGCGACCCATATCGCCTCCGGTTACATCGAAATACTCATGGTTCTCTGAGTCGAGCAGCGAACAACGGTGCTCGACCGCCTGGTCTCCGAAGCTGTACGCCACCCGGATGACCTGCAACAAAGGTTTGCCTACCTTGCAACCCAACAGCTGCGCCGTTTCCCGGTCGGCCGTCGTGGCCGTCACCCGGTCGGTCGTCTTGACAACGTTGATGCCATAGGCTTCACGGTAGAAGTCGTAAATCGTGGCGTCGCGCGTCGCGAGCTTCTCTTTGGTGAGCCCTGCAAAGAGATGCGCGGGAACATGCAAGCGGTCAAGCAGCACACGCTCACCGCCCATCTTCATCACGTTCAGAATCATGAATGCCGGCGTACCCGGCGGAACGTTCAGATTCTTTGCCACCTGCTCATCGAGCTTGGTCTCTTGAAAGTCCAGCGTGCTGACCACGGGCACATCAATCACGCCGTCCTTGCGCTGGATATGCCAGAATGAGTTGATCATCCGGGTCGTGTCGTAGGGCGCGAGAAACGTGCCCCGGCCCTGCTGGCGGATCACGATGCGCTCGCTTACGAGTTCGTCGATGGCACGACGCACGGTGCCGATGCTGACCCCGAACTGGGTGGCCAGTTCTTTCTCGGTAGGCAGCACCATGCCGGACTTGATGCCTTTCTTCTGAAGGAAAAGAATCAGCTCTTCCTTCACCATGCGGTACAGCGGAATCGAGCGATTCCCGTACAGCACCAGAGAAGTGCGGTTGCCGGCGGTTAACTCATTTTTCTGGACCATATTCATCCCCATATTCCTTTCAAGACGGAATAAGGCGACGATGCCGCAGATCGGCCACCAGGGTTTCGAGCATGTCTTCGTAGCGAAGAAACTCGTCCCACCCTGCCTTGCGGATCTTTTCCAGACTGGAGATCTGATCGAACCCGTTCGAGTACACCCAGTCCGCAAAATTCCAGTCGACGTAGTCGGTGAGCCTGTTTCGTTCGAGCCCGTGCTGGTCGCAAATCGATTCCCAGACCTGCTCCAGCGAAGGCATGACACTGGCCAGCCGAAGTTGCTGCACGTCGCCTTCCTGCATGCCAAAACAGCTTGCAATGCTGGGCCAGATGTTAAGCCATCGTTCAGGCTCACCGTTGTTGATGTTGAACGCCTGGTTTTCGCAGGCCTGCACGGAAACGCTCCAGGCCATGGCCCGTGCCAGCAGCCGTGCGTCGGTGTATTGGTTAAGCGCGGCGAACGCGGCGGGGCTGCCCGGGAACTTCAGGGTGCCACCGACATGACGCGAAATCGACGCGTACAGGCTCAGCGCCATCAGATGATTCATGGGGCTGCCCTTGGCATAGCCATAGATGCCATGCGGTCGAAAGGCGGTCCATGACCAGCGCTTGCCACGTTGCGCATTTACGATCCAGTCTTGCTGGTCGTAATAGAAGTTGGGCGGAAAGTGGCGGGGATCATCCTCACGTGCGGGCGTACGGAAAGGCCCCAGATGATTTCCATACCACTTCGTGCCGTGCACGAGCACCACACGCTCGAGACGCGGAGCGTGTTTTTCGACCGCAGACACCAGATTCACCAGCATCTGCAGGTTGGGCTTCACGTCCTCGGCATGCGAAGCGCGCTGGGCATACGCACAGTAGAAGACGTGAGTGGCCTCCGGCAGCTCGCGAAATGCCGTGTCGCATGCGTCAGAATCGAGCAGGTCGAGCGACAGATGCCGCGCGCCCTGCACTGCCGATTCGGCGCGACGAGACACCGTGACGACATTCCAATCGGAAGCCTTGGCCAGGTGACGCGCCAGCGCGCCCCCCACAATGCCATGGGCTCCGGCAATGATCGCGAGCTGGTTGCTCATGCCTGCTGACCCCCGACAGGTGCCGCCTTGTCTTCCACACCCAGCAGTTTTGCAGCGTTCGTCCAGAGAATCTTGTGAATGATGTCCTGGCGCCAGCCGAGCTCCAGGAAGTCACGCAGCGACTCCTGAATGTCTTTGACCGGGTAGGCCGTGCCAAACAGTGTGCGGTCTTCCAGAAACAGATTCGCGCCCTTCACATACGTGTCTGCGCAGATCATTCCCTTGGTGCTCGCATACAGGTCCGGCGACACATAGATGTTCGGGCAGGCAAGCGCCACCACCACCATTTCGTCCGCGTATGGCCAGGCGGCATGCGAAACAATGATCTTCAGGTCGGGATACCGCTGCGCCACGCGCTGAATCGACACCGGGCTCGACCATGTGATGTCGTGCCCCGCCAGCGCCGAAAGAAGGCCCGACAGCGAGATCGAAACGGGCAGCTTCAGCTCAAGCGCCAGTTCGTAAACAGGATCAAGCGAAGCGTCATCGGACCAGCGGGGCACCTTCCCCGAGCCTGGCTCGATGGAAATACCCTTCACACCGGTGGAACCGGCCAGTTCCCGGATCTCGGCCAGGCTAGACTCGATCTGGTCCATGTCGACGCTCAGGAAACCGAGAAAACGGTCGGGATACTGAGCCAGCACCTCGACGAGATCCTGGTTCGACACGCCACCCAGATTGCCCGCGCCGGACGAGTTGCGGCCCATGGCCACGCCGTAACGAATACCTGCCGAATCCATCTCTTCAAAGAGAATGTCGACCGACTCCAGCCAGGCAGAACGCGCGCCCTTGAACGTAAAGAAATGGCGCGGGTAGTGCATGGCCGTGCGAAAGACCGAGCCGCGCGTCCATGCGTCTACGGGCGGCCTCAATCGCATATCGATGATGGGTGGCAACATCATTTTGTCTTACTCCTCCTGGTCTGAAATCCGCTTGTTCTTCTCAATAGACCCGTTTGCAGATCAGCGAATAGCGGTTCGATACGCCGCGCTCATTCGCTTCTTTCTGGGAATGTTGGCCCGCTGGGCTGTCTCGCCATTGCAGGGTCGCGTCCAGGTCATCGGTCTCGATGATGGCGAGGTACTTGCGGGCGCCATCGGGGCCGGCCTGCACCTCATAGCGGCGCACCTGCGTGACACCCGGCGTCGCCAGCACTTCGTCGTAGTGCGGGCCGTGCATCCATTCATCCAGCTCGGTCGGGGCGTCGTACATCACGATCACTGCATGTGACATCAGCGGCTCCTCAGGCAGCACGATTGAACGCCACGCGCTCATTGGCGATGCGAAGCTCGAACGCCTGTATGCCCACGGCCGGCAACAAGGCCTCGACGAGACGCACAACAGGCCCGGCCGCCGGCACAGACAACTTGAGCGGCTTGGCGGCCATCGTGGAATCCACGTCATTCGCCGGGAACATGTAACGAAGCAGGCGCTCCTCGTCGCTCATGTTGGGATAGGTTTTGCGCAGCCCCGGCAGCGCGGGCTCAAGGGCCGCAGGCTTCAGAGGGATGGCGGGCGAGCCGTTGGCGACGATGCGGTCAAGTGCGGTGGGCTCGACCGGACCCAGCAGGCGACCGAAATGGCCCAGCGCATACATCTTCACTTCGTCGGGTACAACGCGATAACGCTCGCCGTTGACCACGTTCAACATGGCCTGCACGGCAATGATCTGCGAGAACGGCGTCACCATGATCGGCCACGCCAGGTCTTCTCGCACCCGGCCGATCTCCTCGAGAATCTCGTCGAAGCGGTTCTCGAGACCGGCCTGTCTGAGCTGAAACCGCCAGTTCTCGGCCATACCGCCGGGCATCTGATGGCGATAATGGAATTCGTCGTATTCCTGCTGCTGCCCTACAGGCAGCCCATGGCGTTTTGCCAGGCCGTACAGGTATTCGCTGACCTGCTCGACCTTGTCCATGGCGATATCAGTGGAATAGCCGCGCATGGCCAGATTGCGCTGCATGGCCTGGATCGAAGGCTGCGCCACCCCGCCGGCCAGCGGCGCGATGGCGGTATGCAACTGATCCACTCCAAGATCGGCGGCATCGAGATACACCAGCTGCACCAGCCCGGTATTGCTGTGGCTGTGCACCTCGATAGGTATATCGCCCACGGCGGCGCGCAATGCGGGTATCAGGGTGCGGATGCGGTCCATGGTGAGCAAGGCACCTGAGTCCTTGAGCATGATGCCGTCGACCCCACAGCGCTCCACCAGCTCTTTTGCCGTCTTGGCGTACAGGGCATCGGTATGCAGCGGGCTCTCGCAGAACACCAGGGCACCAATAGACGTGATGCCCACCTGTTTTGCGCGCCGGATACTCACCGACATGTTGTCGACGTCGAGCAGAGAATCGAGCGTGCCCACCACGCGGAAGCCGTTGGCGGCCAGTGAGTCGATCCAGAGCTCCACCATGTCATCGGGGGCCATGCTGAATCCGACCAGGCTTTTGCTGCGGCAGTATCCTCGGAGCGGCGTGTTCTCGAAGAGCTTGCGGAAATACCGCGCCTTCTCGAAAGGGTCTTCCCGCAAATACCGCACACACACGTCGAACTGCACCGGCGCCATGAAGTCGATCATGTCGTAACCGGCTTCGTCCATGGTGCGGGCGATGGGAGCCATCATGCCCGCCGTCATGCGCGTGGCCCACAGGCACTGCTGCCCGTCACGCAGGGTGGTGTCGATGATGCCTATGCGCCGGCTCATTGCGGCCTCACCCGGAACAGGACGGCGCCCTCTTCCATCATCTGGCCGTCCTGCGCCACGATCTCGGCGATTTCACCCTTCACCCCGGCACTCACCGTGTTGAACAGTTTCATCACCTCGATGATGCAGACGGTGTCTTCTTCATTGACCACCGATCCCACGTCAACGAACGCCGGCTCATTGGGCGCGGGCGCGCGATAGAAGCGACCGATCATGGGCGCAACGATGTCGATCAGCCCTTCGTTGGAGGCTTGTGCGGGTGCCGCTGCTGCCTGGACCGCGGTGGCTGGCGGAGTCTGTGTGGTGGCCGGGGCAGCCGGCGCGGGCGCGGCCACCGGCGTTGCTACGGTCGGCGCGGGGGCCATTGGGGGCGCGGCGGTATCGGTTGACGCGCTTGCGGAAGGGCCGTGAGATGCCGCGACATTTCCCTTTCTCACATGAAGGGACACCTCGCCCATCTGGAGGTGGAGTTCCACGTCATCCACGCCATTCACGATGGACAGGATGCGGTCGACGTCTTCGTGGGTCAGGTCGGAAAGTGAAGTATTCAACGCGGTCACCGCTGAAGTTAGTTGGAGGTTGTGAGAGAAGCAGCCTGCACGGAGGGGCTAGCCACACATTTCAGAAGCTCGGTCACATCACCCAGATCCCGAAGCGAAGACAGCAGTGCAATGGAGCGATCGATCTGCTCATCGCCATAGATACCTTCGAGGCAGCCGCGATACTTGGGCACACATTCCTCAAACGAGAAAAGCTCAGGCGGCTGGCCCTTGGCCTGACCCGGCTCGCGCACGATCTGCCGGCCGTCTGTGAGCGTGTAAGTGATGCGCGGCGTCCAACCGGTCGGCGCCCAGCCCCACTCTTCGTGCACCACCACGCGCACCTTCTTGCGGAACTCGCGATATGCCTCGCTGTTGATGCGGTCTTTGCCGAAACCCGCTGGCACGACGCGGTCTTCGAGCATGGC
>JAEZGR010000229.1 GCA_023437255.1 Pseudomonadota bacterium
CGCTGACACCCGAATGGAGCGGTCTGCTAAAGGATGATGTCCTGGCACGACTGCAGCGCAATGAGCCGGCGATCATGGCCACACTGAGTCGGGAATTCGAACGGGTATTGATCTCTGCGGCGCTGGATCACTGCCGTGGCCGGCGAGTCGAGGCGGCACATCGCCTGGGCATCGGCCGCAACACCCTTACACGCAAGTGCAGCGAGCTGGGCATCGGCGGCGACGAATAACTGCGTATGTTATTCGGCTGCGAGCCCACGCTGGTAGGCCTGCGCCCGTTGCGCCATCAGCATTTCGCGTTTGATGAAGTCTGCCACAAAGGGTGTGGCCGGCGCATGATGCAGCGCGTACGGGGTGTCCCACTGCACGATATTGCCGGCCTGCATGATGCCGATGCGGTCGGCAATGGCGAAGGCCTCGGCCTGGTTGTGGGTCACGAGCAGTGCGGTGTGCCCGGTCTTCTTCAGGATTTCACGCAGCTCGAACGCGAGACGCTCTCGCGTGTCGACGTCGAGATTCGAGAAGGGCTCATCGAGCAGCAGCAGTTCGGGTTCCGGCGCGAGCGCACGAGCCAGTGCGACACGCTGCTGCTGCCCACCTGAAAGCTCATGGGGGAAACGGTGCCGGGCGTCGTACAGGCCGACCAGATCCAATAGCTCGCGCACCCGGTTCTCGCGCCGGGTTTTCTCCCAGCGGCGCAGACCGAAGGCGACATTGCCTTCGACGTTCAGGTGAGGGAAGAGGGCGTAGTCCTGGAACATCATGCCCACCTGCCTGTCTTGCGGCTCGACCATGTGGTCGGCGCTGGAAAGCAGCTTGCCCGCCAGGCGGATGGTTCCTGCGCGCAGCGGCTCGAAGCCGGCCACCGCACGCAAAATGGTGGTCTTGCCGCAGCCCGACGACCCCAGCAGGCAGCCGATGTGGCCGCGCTTCAGGCCCAGGCTCAGGTCGTTCACGACGGGTACGAGGCCTTCCGGCGTGTCGTAGGCCAGCGTAACGTGGTCCAGGCGGAGCAATTCTTCAGTCATGTCAGTAAGCAGGTTTCAGCTGTGTGCGCGCCAGCAGCACTACGGGCAGCAACCCGGCCAGCACGATCGCCAGCGCAGCAACGGCCCCTTCCTCATAGGTTCCCCGCGCCGCCTCGGCATACAGCCAGGTGGCGAGTGTCTCGAAGCCGGCCGGCCGCAGCAACAAAGTGGCCGGCAGTTCCTTCATGGCATCGACAAACACCAACAGGCCCGCCGCACCGATGGCAGGCCGCAGTAACGGCAGGTGAATGCGGCGCAACGTGCCGGCGGGGGTTTCGCCCAGCAGTCGGGCCGCCTGTTCGAGCGAAGGCGGAATGCGTGCCAGGCCACTTTCCATGCCTCCGACCGAAATGGCCAGGAAGCGGATCACGTAGCCGCATACAAGCGCCCCCACTGAGCCCATGAGCCAGAGGCCGGGGTCTGCGCCGGTCATGCGGCTCCAGATCGTGGAGAGCAGCCCGTCAAAGGCAATGAGGGGCGTCAGAAGGCCGATTGCCAGCACCGTACCGGGAATGGCGTAGCCGCTGGTGGCGATGCGTGCGCAGGCCCGGGCCAGGGTGGGGCGGTCTGAATGGCGTACAGAGCGGGACGCCCAGGCGGCAACCAGCCCGCACAGCAGGGTGAAGAAGGTGGCCAGTAGCGCCACCTTGAGCGTATTGAACGCGCTGGCCAGCAACTGATCGGACACGCTGCCCGCCAGCGTCAGGTGTTTGATGGTTTCGCTGCACAGGTACAGGGCGGGCGCTACAAAGCCGATGACGACCGGTGCCCAGCCGAGCGCGGCGGCACCGGCGGCATGCAGACCGTGCAACTGACGCGGTTGAACCGGGCGGGCGCGCAGATTCGACGCGTAGCGCTGACGCTTGCGGCCACGGCGCTCGAGCATGACCAGCAACGCCACCATGGCAAGCATGGCCAGCGCGATCTGTGCGGCGCCCGCCAGGTCATTGCGGGTGACCCAGGTGGTGTAGACGGAAACCGTGAGCGTCTGCACGCCCAGGAACTCGGAGGCGCCGATGTCATTCAGCGCCTCTAGCAACGCAAGGCTGACCCCGACTGCAATGGCGGGGCGGGCCATGGGCAGGGCAACCCTGAGAAATACCCCTCGGCCGGACTCACCCAGAATGCGCGCGGCCTCGAGAAGGCTGGCCGCCTGGGTGGCGAACATGATGCGCGTGCTCAGATACACGTAGGGGTAGAGCACGAATCCCAGCAGTACGATCGCCCCGGGCAGTGATCGCAGATCGGGAAGGCGAAACTCACGCGGGCTGGAATAGCCCAGCATCTCGCGTATGAATGACTGCACCGGGCCGATCGGGTGCAGGATATCGAGATAGGCGAACGCCACGATGTAGGTGGGCACGGCCAGGGGTAGAAGGAGCGCCCATGACAGAATGGATCGCCCGGGAAAGCGGTAAGCCGTGATGAGCCAGGCCGCCCCGACGCCCAGCGCCGTCACGAGCACGGCAACCCCGGCCAACAGCAGGCTGGTGTTCAGAAACGCCAGAGGCAGAACGTGATCGAGCAGATGGCGCCAGTGGTCGAAAGACCCTTGCGATGCATACCACAGCAGGGTGGCCAGGGGTGCCAATACGCCGGCGGCAATGAGCACTGCCCCTGCGAGCCAGGGCGTGCCGGCTTCGGTCGCCAGAAAAGACTTGAGCCGGCGAGCTCGGTGGGCAACCGGCCCACCGGCAGCCCGTGCGGCCCCGGTAGAACCCGCCGACGGGCGGGCGATGGATGGGGTGTCAGTTGTTGAAGCCAACCTTATCAACCAGCTCGCTGGCTTCCTTGCGATGTTTGGCGATCTCGGTCAGAGGCAGGGGGTCGATGACCAGTTCGCCGAAGCTGGCCACCACCGGATCAAGCTCGACGCCTTTTTTCACCGGATACTCGTAGTTGGCCTTGGCGTACATGCTCTGCGCCTTGTCGGAGACGAGGTACTCAAGCAGCTTGACCGCGTCTTCGCGATTCGGCGCATGTTTTGCGACCGCCGCACCCGAAATATTGACGTGCGTGCCGCGGCTCTTGTCGTTGGCGAAAACGGGCCGGACCACCTTGATGGCTTCGCCCCACTTGTGGGCATCGCTGCCGGGCTCGGAGTTTTTCATGCGACCCACATAATAGGCGTTGGCAATGCCGATGTCGCAGATGCCACCCAGGATATCACGGGCCACGTCGCGGTCGCCGCCGGCGGCCTTGCGCCCCAGATTGTTCTTGAGATTGCGCAGCCAGTCTTCAGTGGCTTCGAGGCCGTTGTGCGCGATCATGGCCGCGATGAGTGCTGTGTTGTAGGGGTGCTGACCCGAGCGAATGCAGACCTTGCCCTTCCAGCGAGGATCGGCGAACGCTTCGTAGGTGATGGCGCTGACATCGAGGTCGGTGGCCACGTAGGCGACACGGTCGCGCAGCGACAGGGTGAACCACTGGTTGTCGGTGCCGCGCAGATGCTCGGGGATCGCCTCACGAAGCACTGCTGAGTCGACCGGCTGCGTGACACCGGCCTCGACCAGATCGAGCAGGTTGCCGATATCCACGGTCATGAGCACGTCGGCAGGAGACTTGTCACCTTCGGCCTTGACCCGTTCGATCAGACCGTCTTTTACGAACACGGTGTTCACCTTCACACCGGTGTCTTTGGTGAACTCATCAAGCAGCGGCTGGATCAGGCGCGGTTCGCGCGTGGTATACAGACTCACTTCCTGAGCCGATACACTGAACGCCATGCCGGACAGCATGACGGACCCCGCCAAAAGGGCGGTACTCAGTATCGGGCGCCGTACGGGCTTGAATTGCATCTGGGTTCTCCTGGCGTGGGCGAGGCCACGGACGAAAAGTTGTCAGGGAGTTGCATTATAGAATAATAATGATTCTCAGTAGCCGATCCGGGCGAACTTTCCGCCCGGGATTTGATCCAGATTAAATAAGAGGGAAACCACAGCGCAGCCCTTACGCGCCTGTGGCATATCCTTATAAGCAAGAGATTGGTCGCAATCCGGTAAAATTGCCGATCTTCGCGCTTCTCTTCCCATTCCGTTCTTTTCAGAAAGGCTCATGGCAGCATTCAATACCGAAAAAGTTCTCAGCGTGCATCACTGGAACGACACGCTTTTTTCATTCACCACGACGCGCGATGCCGCCCTTCGCTTCCATAACGGTCACTTCGTCATGATCGGGCTTGAGGTGGAAGGCAAGCCTCTGATGCGGGCTTACAGTATTGCCAGCGCCAACTACGAGGAACAACTCGAGTTCCTGAGCATCAAGGTGCCCAACGGCCCCCTGACTTCGCGTCTGCAGCATCTGCAGCCCGGCGACTCTATCCTGATGAGCCGCAAGCCCGTCGGCACCCTGATCGTCGACGACCTGTTGCCGGGCAAGAATCTGTACCTGTTTGCCACGGGTACCGGCCTGGCTCCGTTCATGAGCATCATCAAAGACCCCGACGTCTACGAACGGTTCGAAAAGGTGGTGTTGATCCACGGGGTGCGCTACAAGAGCGAGCTGGCATATCACGATTACATTCGTGACGAACTGCCCAGCAACGAATACTTCGGTGAGTTCGTGCGCGACAAGCTGATCTACTACCCCACGGTCACGCGCGAACCCTTCCGCAACGAAGGCCGCATCACCAAGCTCATCGAAACCGGCAAACTGTTCGAAGACATTGGTCTGCCGCCGCTCGATCCGAGCCGCGACCGTGCCATGATCTGCGGCAGCCCCGCCATGCTCGCCGACATTTCGAATCTGCTCGACGAGCGCGGCTTCAAGATTTCCGCCGGGGTGGGTCAGCCGGGCGATTACGTCATTGAGCGGGCATTCGTCGAGAAGTAAGGCTTGTTGATTCTGGCTATAGCCGCGTACACTTTGATAGCAATCATTAACTTTCGCTAATCAAGGATATCGCTCATGGCCAAGGAAATCATACATACCGACAACGCTCCGGCAGCGGTGGGCCCGTATTCCCAGGCGACCGCCGTCAGCGGTGGTCGCACTATCTATCTGTCGGGCCAGATCGGCCTCGAACCTGGCACCGGTGAACTGGTGTCCGAAAACTTCGAGGGGCAGGTGCGCCAGGCCTTTGCCAACATGAAGGCCGTGATCGAAGCCGCCGGCGGCACACTCGACAACATCGTGAAGCTCACGCTGTTCCTGACCGACCTGAGCAAGTTCGGCAGCGCCAACGCCATCATGGCCGACATCATTCCGCAGCCTTACCCCGCGCGCTCCACGATCGGTGTAGCCGCGTTGCCCAAGGGCGCCCAGTTCGAAGTCGAAGCCATCATCGTCGTGTAACGCGGCGGGGCACGTACCCATGCCGACGTCTGCCGTAGCAGCGCCCGCGGCCCCCAAGGCCGCCGCGTCGCTCGAACGCAAGTTCCAGCGACTGGGCCTGCGCGAGCCGTCTGACTTTGTGGTGCACCTGCCGATCCGCTACGAAGACGAAACCAAGGTCGCCCGTATCGGGGCCGTCATGCCGGGGCAGACGGTGCAGGTCGAGGGCGAGGTGCTGTATAGCGAAGTGCAGCTGCGCCCCCGGCGCCAGCTGGTGGCTGCCATCAGCGACGGCACCGGTAAGCTGTACCTGCGCTGGCTGCACTTCTACCCCAATCAGCGGCGCCAGGTCGAGCAAGGCAGCAAGATCCGCGTGCGCGGCGAGGTGCGTCAGGGGTTCAACGGCAGCGAAATCGTGCATCCGCGGGTGTCGACGGCCGGCGGTCCGCTACCCGACGCCCTTACGCCGGTTTACCCCACCACTGACGGACTGCCTCAGTCCGCCTTGCGCAAGGCCATTCAGCGCGCCCTCGGGCAGGCCGACCTTTCTGAGTCACTGCCTCCCGCAATGTGTGCCTCGCTGGGCCTGCCTTCGTTCGAGAAGGCCATACACATACTGCATGCGCCGCCCGCCGGCATGTCGACCTACGAGCTTGTCGAGCGCGGCCACCCAGCGTGGCAACGCATCAAGTTCGACGAACTGCTGGCTCAGCAGCTTTCGCTGGCGTTGGCGCGCAAGCGGCGTCGCGCCCAGCGCGCTCCCGTCCTGCAGCCCGCCGATGCGTCGCTCATCAAGCGACTGAACGAGGCACTGCCTTTCTCTCTCACGGGGGCACAGCAGCGCGTCGTTGCCGAAATTTCTTCCGACCTGACCCGCAACTACCCCATGCACCGTCTGCTGCAGGGCGATGTGGGCAGCGGAAAGACCGTGGTGGCGGCCTTCGCCGCCGCCCAGGCGATCGCCTGCGGTCATCAGGTGGCCATCATGGCACCCACCGAGATCCTGGCCGAGCAGCATCTGCGCAAGCTCGATGCATGGCTGCAGCCGCTGGGCGTGCGTGTCGCCTGGCTGACCGGCAGCCTGACCCCCAAGCAGCGTCGGCTGGCGCTCGAGGCCATCGCCACCGGCCAGGTCGATCTGGTCGTGGGCACCCAGGCCCTCATTCAGGAAAAGGTCCATTTCAGCCGGCTCGGCCTCGTCATACTCGACGAACAGCACCGGTTTGGTGTTGCCCAGCGGCTGGAGTTGAATCGCAAGGGTGAAGAAGGCGACACCGGCGCGCCCCAGGTGCCGCATCAACTGAACATGAGCGCGACTCCCATTCCTCGCACCCTGGCAATGACCTTCTTCGCCGATCTCGACGTATCTATGATCGATGAGCTACCGCCGGGGCGCAGTCCTGTGGTGACCAAGCTCGTCTCCGAGTCACGCCGCGACGAGGTGATTTCCCTCGTCCACCGGGAAGTGCAGGGCGGGCGCCAGGCGTATTGGGTCTGTCCTCTGGTGGAAGAGAGCGAGGCATTGCAACTGCAGACCGCCGTCGACACTCACGCGGCGCTGAGCGAAGCCTTGCCGGACATGCAGGTGGGTCTGATGCATGGGCGTATGTCGCCCGCCGACAAGCAGTCCACCATGGATGCCTTCCGCCGGGGCGATATTCATCTGTTGGTAGCCACCACCGTAATCGAGGTGGGGGTCGACGTCCCCAACGCCTGCCTGATGGTCATTGAGCACGCCGAGCGATTCGGCCTTGCGCAGTTGCACCAGCTGCGTGGGCGAGTGGGGCGCGGCAGCGGGCAGTCCGTATGCGTTCTGATGTACCAGCCGCCCTTGAGTCAAATCGCGCGCGAGCGACTGCGCGCCATGTACGAAACCACCGACGGGTTCGAGATTGCACGACGCGACCTCGAGCAGCGCGGCCCGGGCGAATTCCTGGGCATGCGGCAGTCGGGGCAGGAACTGCTTCGTTTCGCCGATCTGCAGTCCGACGCCGGCATCGTGGAGCAGGCACGTGAGGCGGCAATCGAACTGATGGAGCATTATCCCGAATACGTGCAGCGCCACCTGCAACGCTGGATGCGTGGCCGCCAGGATCTGCTCAGAAGCTGACAAGCCGTTAATTCAGAGAACACTCATGACGCTTACAGAACTGAAGTACATCGTTGCAGTGGCGCGCGAACGGCATTTCGGCCGCGCTGCCGAAGCCTGCTTCGTGAGCCAGCCGACCCTGTCCGTGGCGATCCGAAAGCTTGAAGACGAGCTCGGTGTGGTGCTGTTTGAGCGAGGCGGCGGTGAAATCAGCGTGACCGACGTCGGGCTGCGCGTGGTCGCCCAGGCGCAGAAGGTGCTCGAAGAGGCTGCGACGCTCAAGGAAATCGCCCGGCAGGGCGAAGACCCGTTGAACGGCCCCTTGCGGGTAGGCATCATTTACACCATTGCCCCGTACCTGTTGCCGCGGCTGGTGCCCACGCAGGTGGAATACACGCCCCAGATGCCGCTCATCCTTCAGGAAAACTACACCTCCAGGCTCATCGAGCTGTTGCGTCAGGGCGAAATCGATTGCGCGATCGTGGCGCTGCCCATTCCCGACGCAGGCCTTGCCATCGAGCCGCTCTATGACGAACCCTTTGTGGTGGCCGTGCCGGCGCAGCATCCCTGGGCGCGTCGCAAGCGCATCGCTTCCGACGAGCTGAAGGAAGAAACGATGCTGCTGCTGGGTACCGGTCACTGTTTTCGCGATCAGGTGCTTGAAGTCTGCCCGGAGCTCGCGCGCTTTTCGCCCTCGAGCGAAGGCATTCAGCGCAGCTTTGAAGGCTCCTCGCTCGAGACCATACGCCACATGGTGGCCGCGGGGCTGGGCGTGACCGTGATGCCGGTCAGTTCCATTACCTCTACAGGGCCCGAAGACAAGCTGCTGCGCTACATTCCGTTCGAAGCTCCGGTGCCCGACCGCCGGGTCGTGCTCGTCTGGCGGAGAAGCTTTCCCCGACCTGCCGCCATCGAGGCATTGACTCACGGGATTCGTGAATGTGGCCTGCCCAATGTCCGTTACGTGGACGGGGTTACCACCTAGGGTTTACCCTTGTCTCCGCAACGCTGTGCCGTTGGCGTCGTGGTGGCGGTGTATGCTTAAACGCGAACTTTCTGGAGGAATTATGAAAGCCAAATTTACGCCGCTCGCGGCCGCATTGGGCCTTACCGCAGGCCTGTTCATGTCAGCCGGCGCGCATGCTGACACCATCAAGATTGCCATCGCCGGTCCGTTCACGGGCGCCGTGACCCAGTATGGCGCCATGGTCAAAGAAGGCGTCGATACCGCCGTCGAAATGATCAACGCTTCGGGCGGTGTGCTGGGCAAGCAACTCGAAACCGTAGTCATGGACGACGGCTGCGAACCCAAGCAGGGCCCGGTCGTGGCCAACCGTGTGGTCAACGACGGCATTCACTATGTCGTGGGGCACGTCTGCTCGGGCGCCACCATCGCCGCCACCAACATCTACGAGAACGAAGGCGTCGTCATGGTCTCGCCCTCGGCCACAGCACCCGCTGTCACCGACGGCAAGAACTACCACATGATCTTCCGCACCATCGGCCGTGACGACCAGCAGGGCCCGGCCGCCGCGCAGTTCATCATTGAATCCATCAAGCCGCAGGCCGTGGCAGTGCTGCACGACAAGCAGTCGTATGGTCAGGGCATTGCGTCTGCCGTTCGCAATGAACTCGAGAAAGCGGGCGTCAAGGTCGCGATGTTCGAAGGCATCAACGCGGGCGACAGCGATTACTCGGCTGTCATCACCAAGATCCGCAGCAGCGGTGCCGACTTCGTCTACTACGGCGGCTACCACCCCGAAATGGGCCTGCTGCTTCGCCAGGCTGCCGAGCAGGGCCTGCAGGCCAAATTCATGGGCCCGGAAGGCGTGGGTAATCCCGACATCAATGCGATTGCCGGCGCAGCCGTCGACGGCATGCTGGTCACGCTGCCGGCCGACTTCACACAAGATCCTGCCAACGCAGAAATCGTGAAGGCGTTCACCGACAAGAAGCGCGATCCGGGCGGTGCGTTCCAGCTCACCGCGTTCGCCGCCACCAAGGCCATCGCCGAAGGCATCAAGGGCGCAGGCGTTGATGATCCGGCCAAGGTGGCTGACTGGCTGCACGCCAACGCGGTTGCCACCCCGATTGGTGAAGTGTCGTGGGACGCTCAGGGCGACCTGAAGAACTTCCGCTTCGACGTCTTCACCTGGAAGCAAGACGGCAGCAAAGAAGTTTATAAGTAAGCATCGGCGCCGGCTCGGGCATTAACCCGGGCCCGGCACGATACGCAAGGGAACACTCCGGAAGCGGGGTGTTCTCTTTTCTTTATTCCGATTCGATGCGTCGGCCGGTCTTGATATCGAACCAGTGCAGAGGGTGCTCGCCGTCGTCGCCCACTTCTATTGTTTCGCCGACAATCAACGGGTTATGGCGAGTTTCGGCGACCGGGCAGCGCACCACGATGGGGGTGTCGCCGTGACGGCCATGCACGAGTTGCTCCGAACCCAGAATCTCGATCATCTCGAGTTCCATGGGAATGCCCGGGGCATGCAGGCGCATGTGCTCGGGGCGCATGCCCAGGTAGCATTCGCGATCTTCGAGACTGGCGGGCACGAGGCGACCCGGAATGTTCAGCGCGACGCCCTTGTCGTCGCGCACGCGCCGCAGCGTATCCACACGCACCGGGATCAGGTTCATGGGCGGTGAGCCAATGAAGCTGGCCACAAAGGTGGAGGCGGGCCGAGTGAAGACTTCTTCAGGCGTACCGATCTGTTCAGCCACGCCCTGATTCATCACGATCATGCGTTGCGCCAGCGTCATGGCTTCGACCTGGTCGTGCGTGACATACAGACTGGTGGTGCCCAGGCGCCGGTGCAGCTTCTGAATCTCCAGGCGCATCTGCACGCGCAGCTTGGCGTCGAGATTCGACAGGGGTTCGTCAAACAGAAAGACCTTGGGTTCGCGCACGATGGCCCGGCCCATGGCCACACGCTGACGTTGGCCGCCCGACAATTGCCGGGGGCGACGTTCGAGCAGCAGGCCGAGTTCGAGAATATCGGCGGCGGCCTTGACCCGCTCACGGATCTCGCTCTTGGGAAGACCCCGGATCTTGAGCCCGTATGCCATGTTGTCGTACACGCTCATGTGCGGGTAAAGCGCGTAATTCTGAAAGACCATGGCGATGTCGCGCTCGGCAGGTTCAAGCTCGTTCACCACCCGGCCACCAATCAGAATCTCACCGGAAGTGATCGTTTCGAGCCCGGCCACCATGCGCATCAGTGTCGATTTGCCGCAACCGGAAGGCCCGACGATGACGATGAATTCGCCGTCCTCTACGCTCATGTCGAGTCCGTGGATCACGGCCACATCGCCCGGGTAGGTCTTTTTGACGTTTCTGAATCTCAGCGTTGCCATAGTC
>JAEZGR010000153.1 GCA_023437255.1 Pseudomonadota bacterium
GCTCGACAGTGTTCCCGCCGTGGTCATCCTGGTCTGGGTGCTGCTGGCTGCCACGCCCGTCGATGTCGGCCCCCTCTTGTGGGGTACGCTCGTGGGTTATGCGATACAGTCGGCATGGCTGATGAGGCTGGCTGCGCGAGCGGACGGCACCTTCGGACGCCCTCGTTTCGGCTTCAGTGCCGAACAGTGGCCCGACCTGGTGCGGGCCGCAGGCGTGATGATGGTGGGTCAGGTCGCCATGAGCTTCGTCGGGCCGATCGATCAGTACACCGCTGCGAATCTGGGCGGTAACGCCAACGCCACACTGGGTTACGCAGCACGTCTGCTGTCACTGCTGCTGGGTCTGGGGGCCGCATCGGTCGGGCGTGCGGCGCTGCCGGTGCTGGCCGACGTGCAACGCCGGGGCGACGTCGAACGCGCGCGCCGCCTGGCCTTGAAGTGGTCTGCATTGATGGCCGCGGGCGGCGGCATCGTGACGCTGGTCGGCTGGCTGCTGGCTCCCTGGATGGTGAGCCTGCTGTTCGAGCGAGGCGCCTTCACCGCCGACGATACGCAGCGCGTGGCCGAAGTCATGCGCTGGGGCCTGTTGCAGGTACCTTTTTATTTTGGTGTTCTGGTGCTCGTGCAGTTGCTGGCCAGCCAGAACCGTTATCGCATCATGGCGTCCATCGCGGTGGCCAATTTTCTGCTCAAGGCGGTCATGAACCAGGTTCTGGCACCCGTGATGGGTGTGAACGGCATCATGCTGGCCACGAGCCTGATGTATCTCCTCTCGTATGTTTGCTATGTGGCCGTTGCCTTGAAGCCGCCTGCGCCGCGGGCGCCGACCGGATCCGAACCGGCGACCACAGTGTGATGATTGATTTGCAGGAAGCGCATTGAAGTATTCGTATGAACCCCCTCATCTGATGATCGTGATCCACTCCCTGAGTGGCGGCGGGGCGGAGCGCGTGGCCGTCGAGATGTGCGATTACTGGCTGCGTCAGGGCTGCCGCGTCACCCTGGTGACCCAGAGCGGCCCGGACTCGGATGCGTACCCGGTACCGGAAGGCGTGGATCGTCGGCCGCTCGGTCTCGCGGGCGCCAGCCACGGTGCGCTGGGCGGGCTGCTGGCCAATGCCCGGCGTGTGCTGGCCTTGCGCCGGCTGATCCGCAAGCTCAAGCCCAATGTGGTGTTGGGCATGATGACCACCGCATCGGTGCTGGCCGTCGCTGCGGCGCGGCGCCTGCCGTGCCGCGTGATCGCCAGTGAGCACACGCATCCGCCGGCACAGGGTCTTTCACCGATGTGGGAAAAGCTGCGTTGCTGGGCCTATCCGAAGGCGCACGCCGTGGTGGCGCTGACGGCGGGCACTGCGCAGTGGCTGGAACAGAACGTGCCTGGTGCCCGGGTGACCGTCATTCCAAACGCGGTTCGCTGGCCGATGGAGACCGCTGAGCCCGTGGTGCCCCCGCCCGCGCGGGAGGGGCGCAAGCGCCTGCTGGCGGTAGGGCGCCTGCATCCGCACAAGGGATTCGACATGCTGTTGCAGGCTTTCGCGCAACTCGTGCATCATTTCCCCAACTGGGATCTGGTGATTCTGGGCGAGGGAGAGGAGCGCGACTCGCTCGAGACGCAGGCGGCCACGCTGGAGCTCGAGGGGCGGGTCACCCTGCCCGGACGGGTGGGAAATCTTGCCGACTGGTATGCCGATTCCGATCTGTACGTGCTCAGTTCAAGGGTCGAGGGCCTTTCCAACACGCTGATCGAAGCCATGGCGAGCGGATTGCCTGTGGTGGCGTTCGATTGTGAAACCGGACCGCGCGAGATCATTCGCGACGGTATCGATGGTGTGCTGGTGACGCCGGTCGAAGACCCCGATGCACTGGCGGCCTACCTGGGCGATCTCATGGCGCGGCCGGGGTGGCGTGAAACATTGGCGCGGCGGGCGGTCGATGTACGTGATCGCTTCTGCATGCCGCGCATCATGGCGTTGTGGAATCAGTTGTTCGAATTTCGTTGATCCCTGGGAGGCCGGGAACGGAGGCTGAGGCATGTGCGGAATTGTCGGGATCTGGGGGCCGCTGCGTGACAAGCGCAGCCTGATCACGGGCGCATGTTCCGCCATGCGGCATCGTGGGCCCGACAGCGAGGGGCTGTGGGAAGACGAAGACGCCGGCCTCGCTCTGGGCCATGTGCGCCTGGCCATCATCGACACCAGCTCGGCCGGCGCGCAGCCCATGACTTCCGCCTGCGGGCGCTATGTTCTGGTGCTGAACGGCGAGATCTACAACCACCTGGCGCTGCGCGAAGCGCTGCAGCACGAAGCCAGTGCGCCGGCGTGGCGTGGCCACTCCGACACCGAGACCCTGCTGGCGTGCTTCGCGGCGTGGGGGGTCGAGAAGACGCTTGACGCCGCCACCGGCATGTTCGCCATGGCGCTGTGGGACCGCCAGGAGCGCACGCTCGCGCTGATGCGCGACCGGCTGGGCGAAAAGCCGCTGTATGCGGGGTTTGTGGGCGGCAGCTTTGTGTTTGCGTCGGAACTCAAGGCCTTGGCGAACCTGCCCGGCCTCGACACCCGGCCCGACCCGAGAGCGCTCGCACTGCTGCTGCGCCACAACTATATTCCTGCGCCGTATTCCATCTATCGCCAGATCGGCAAGGTGTCGCCCGGCTGCTGGATGCAGCTCAATGCAGGCCAGTGCCGCATTGGCGAGATGCCGGCCGCCCGTTCCTACTGGTCCGCGCGGCTGGTGGCGGATGAAGCAGCCGCGAATCCCCTTCAGTTCGATAGCGATGCCGACGCCGCCGACCAGCTCGAACACGTGCTCGCTGCCGCGGTACGGCGCCAGACGCTGGCCGACGTTCCTCTTGGGGCGTTCCTGTCGGGCGGCGTCGATTCGTCGACGGTGGTCGCATTGCTGCAGCAGGCCAGCGATCAGGCGGTGCGTACGTTCTGCATCGGTTTCGAGGACCCGCGTTACAACGAGGCGGAGCATGCAGCGGCGGTGGCGGCTCATCTGGGTACGGATCACACCGAACTGTACGTCACCGATCGTGATGCCCTCGATGTCGTTCCCCGGCTGGCCAATGTCTACGACGAGCCTTTTGCAGACTCCTCGCAGATTCCCACCATGCTGGTCATGCAGATGGCACGCAGGAGCGTGACGGTGGCGCTTTCGGGCGACGGAGGGGATGAGCTCTTTGCGGGCTACACACGGTATTTTCGTGCGGCCGCCTGGTGGGCGCGCCGCGAACGGGTGCCGGCTGCATTACGTGGGCCGGCCGGAGCCATGCTGCGGGCCGCCGCCACTGTCATGCCGGGGGTTGCCGGGCAACGTGGCGCCCGGTTGGCAGGTGTGCTTTCCGCTCGTCACACGGGCGACTTCTACCGGGATTTCGTGAGCTACTGGAAGGATCCGGCCGAGGTGGTGATCGACCCGGCCCCCACCCACGGTGTGTTCGATGAGCCGGGGCTTGAAAGCATCTTCCCGTCCATGACCCTGCTTGATGTGCAGACCTACCTGCCCGACGACATTCTGGTGAAAGTGGATCGGGCGGCCATGGCGGCGAGTCTGGAAACCCGTGTGCCCATGCTGGACCACCATGTCTATGCCTTCGCCCGCCGGCTGCCGCAGAACTATCTGGTGCGTGAAGGGCAGGGCAAGTGGCTGTTGCGGCAGGTGCTTTACCGCCATGTGCCGCGCGAACTCATCGAGCGCCCCAAGAAGGGCTTTTCGGTGCCCCTTGCGCACTGGCTGCGCGGCCCGCTGCGCGAGTGGGCGGGTGATCTGCTTGATCCGGCAAGGCTGCGGCAGCAGGGGCTCTTCCACGCAGCGCCGGTGCAGCGCAAATGGCAGGAACACCTGGCGGGGCGCCGCGACTGGAGCACGCACCTGTGGAGCATTCTGATGGTGCAGGCCTGGAAGGACGCTGCATGAGAATTCTCTTCTTTGTCAGTTCCATGCACGCGGGCGGCGCCGAACGCGTGGCCGCCACGCTGTGCAATGCCTGGGCCCGTTTGGGTCATGAGGTCATTCTGGCCCCGACATACACGGGCAAGGGTACGCTGTTCTACGAGCTGGATTCCGCCGTGCGGGTGGATTGGGTGGCCGACCGGCTGGGAAAGGCAGGGCATACGCCCCTCGCGCCGGCGGTCAAGCTCTGGGTGCTGCGGCGCATGGTGCGCGAGATCCAGCCCGACGTCATCGTCTCATTCCTCACCAACGTCAATGTCATGGTGCTGATGGCCACATTGGGTTTGGGCGTGCCGGTCATCGTCTGCGAACGAACCAACCCGGCCGTGAGCACCAGCGCCTCACCCAATCTGCAACGGCTGCGTCGCAGGCTGTACCCGTACGCCAGCCTGGTCACTGTGCAGGCCCACGCCAGTCTGGAAGCCATGAGGCAGCAGGCGCCCGGCATCCGTCGTCTGGCTGTCATACCGAATCCGCTGCCGCCGGAACTGCCAGCCTCGCGCCTTCGCGAAGCAGAGGCGACGCATGCACCGAAGCGCCGCAGGCTCGTGGCAATGGGCCGCCTGGTGCCCCTGAAGGGATATGCCGGGCTGATCGATGTCTTCGGCAGATTGGCGCCCCGTTTTCCGGAATGGGAACTCGTGATCTGGGGTGAGGGTCCACAACGTGCCGAGCTTGAAACTCAGGTGGCCGGTGCAGGGCTCGAAGGCCGGGTGCTGCTTCCGGGGCGTACCTCCGAACCGTGGGAGGCCATGCTGGCGTCCGATCTGTTCGTGCTTACGTCCGAGGTCGAGGGCTTTCCCAATGCCCTGCTTGAAGCCATGGCACTCGGTCTGCCGTGCGTGACGGTCGACTGCCCGAGCGGCCCCGCCGAGATCAGCCGTGACGGCGAGGACGCCTTGCTGGTTCCACTGCAAGCGCCCGCCGCGCTCGAAGGGGCGCTGGCGACCCTCATGGCCGATTCTGCCGAGCGTGAGCGGTTGGGCACGCAGGCCGCCGAGAGCGTGCGCGAACGCTATGGTCTTGCGAGCGTGCTGGCCCAGTGGCAGACGCTCTTCAAAGACGCAGGCGTGCGCGCCGCGTAAATCGTTATCCAGTATTCAGTTCAAGGATTCATGTCGTGAGTGCCGAAAAACAGCATGTCGTTCATGTGATATCGGGCCTGGGCCAGGGGGGGGCCGAAACCGTTCTGCACCGCCTGATCACGGCGGAAGGGCAGGTTGGTGACCACACGGTTGTCTCGCTCGGAGATGAAGGTGTCTTTGGCGCCCGACTGCGCGAGGCGGGCATACCGGTTTACGCGCTCGGCATGAAAGAGGGCCCGCTGGCGGCTGTCAAAGGGGTATGGCGCCTGTTCAGCCTGTTGCGCGAACAACGTCCCGATGTGGTGCAGACGTGGATGTACCATGCCGATCTGTTGGGCGGTATTGCGGCCCGGCTTGCGGGCATCCGCGCGGTGTCATGGGGCATACGCAACTCCGGGGCCGATCTCGCCCATGGCAGCCGTAGCGCGCGGACGCTGGCCTGGGTATGCGCCCGACTGTCGCGAGTGGTGCCCGCCGTCATCGTCGCGTGCGCTGAAGATGCGGCACGCCGTCATCGGGAATGGGGCTACGATGCGGATCGCATGCTGGTCATTCCGAATGGCTATGACCTGCGGGTGTGGCAGCGCGATGAAGCGGCGCGGGCCGAGCTGCGCGCAGAATGGGGCGTGGCAGCAGACACGCCGCTCATCGGCAGCGTAGCCCGCTGGAATCCGCTCAAGGATCACGCGAACCTGCTCAATGCCTTTGCGCGCAGCCTCAAGCGGCATCCCGGTCTGCGCTGTGTGCTGGTCGGAGAAGGCCTTGACGCCGCCAACGCAGAGCTTGCGGCTTTGCTGCAGAAGCACGGCGTTGCCGACCAGGTCATTCTTCTGGGGCGCCGCACCGACGTGCCACGCATCCTGAGCGCCCTCGACGTCTATGTGCTTTCCAGCCGCGCTGAAGGGTTCCCCAATGTGGTGGCCGAGGCCATGGCGACCGGCCTGCCGTGTGTCGTGACCAATGTCGGCGATGCAGGGCGTATCGTGGGCGATTGTGGCTGGGTCGTTGCACCCCGGGATGCCGTCTCGCTGGCGGGGGGCATCGACGCAGCCGTGGCCCTCCTGGAGTCCGAAGCGGGGCGGGAGCAGTATGCGGCGCGATCGGCGCGCGGGCGTGAGCGCATAGAGCGCAAGTTCGGCCTGCCATCGATGCTGCAGCGTTATCAAGCCGTATGGGCGCGTCTTGCGGCCGACTTCCCCACGGCGCGGGGCGCAGGTTCAAGGCATGCGCCGGTGCGGCAAGAGGGATATATTCCGGCTGCGACGGTTGGCCTGGCCGAATCCAACAAGCTGCCGCCGGCGCCGGCCAAGGGCGCCCGGCGCGTGCTCTTCCTCGTGAACAATCCTGCCTTCTTTCTTTCCCACCGCCTGCCGATCGCGCAGGCCGCCCGGGCGCGCGGTTTCGACGTGCATGTGGCCACCATGGACGGCCCTTCCGTGCCCGTGATCCGGGAACGCGGCTTCACGCATCATGTCATTCCGATGTCGCGCAGTGGTCGCAATCCCTTGCAGGAGTTGCAAAGCCTGGCAGCGTTCTGGCGGCTGTTCCGCTCGTTGCGGCCTGACCTGGTTCATGCAGTCACGATCAAACCCGTGCTGTACGGGGGCATCGCTGCCCGGCTGGCGCGTGTGCCCGCCTATGTGGCTGCGGTGTCCGGACTGGGCTTCCTGTTCATGCGGCGAGGCAGCGGGCTCGATCTGCAGCGCCTTGCGGCAACCCAGCTTTACCGACTCGCGCTCGGCCATCGCAACAGCCGCGTCATATTCCAGAACCTGAGCGACCGCCAGGAGTTGCGCGAGGCCGGCGTCGTACAACCCGGGCAGACGGTTTTGATACGCGGCTCTGGCGTCGACCTGTCTGACTATGCGCCGGCGCCCGAACCGGAAGGCGCCCCTGTTGCGCTCATGGTGGCGCGTCTGCTGACCGACAAGGGGGTGCGCGAGTTTGTCGAAGCGGCGCGCATGACGGCAGGGCATCCAAGCGGGCTGCGCTGGGTGCTGGTGGGTGCGCCTGATCCCGGCAACCCGGCCAGCGTGACCGAGGCAGAGTTTCGGCAGTGGGAATCGGAAGGCGTGGTGGTCTGCATGGGTGAACGTGAAGACGTGGCTCAGCTCTATCAGAATGCGCACATTGCCGTGCTGCCTTCCTATCGCGAAGGCCTGCCGCGTTCCCTTGTTGAAGCGGCGGCATGCGGACGAGCGGTGGTGACGACCGACGTACCCGGGTGTCGGGATGCCATCGAGCCTGGTGTCAGCGGCCTGTTGGGGCCCCCGCGTGATGCGCGGTCCCTTGCCGACGCCGTCGTGAAACTGGCGGAAGACGCCGCGCTGCGACAGGCCATGGGACGGGCAGGGCGGGTGCTCGCCGAGCAAGCCTTCGACATCAACAAGGTGGTGCAGGCCCACCTTGAGGTCTACGAGCAGCTGCTCGACTGAACGGGCATGCGCCGGCATGGCCGCGATCGGGCCGGCGATGCCGGATCAGAACGGCAGCCGGATATCCGGTTTCAGTGCAGTCAGCGCATCGCGAAACTCGTTCTTGATGCGGGTCAGCGCGGCTTCTGTTTCTGCCTCGAAGCGCAGCACGATGACCGGGGTCGTGTTCGAGGGCCTGGCAAGTCCGAAGCCGTCGGCGTACTCGGCACGCACGCCGTCAATGGTGATCAGCGATTGCGCACTGGCAAACGTGCCTTCCGACTGCAGGCGGGCGATCAGCGCATGCGGCTCGCCTTCCTGCATTTCGATCTTCAGTTCGGGCGTCGAGATGTCCTGGGGCAGGGCTTCGAGCACGGCCGAAGGATTTTCATGGGCCGACAGAATCTCGAGCAGGCGTGCGCCCGTGTACAGACCATCGTCGAAACCGAACCAGCGTTCCTTGAAGAAGATATGCCCGCTCATCTCGCCGGCAAGTGGCGCGCCTGTCTCGGCGAGCTTGGCCTTGATGAGTGAGTGGCCTGTCTGCCCCATGAGTGGCGTGCCACCGGCGGCTTCGATGGCGCGCGCGACGTGGCGGCTGCATTTCACGTCGAAGATGATGGTGGCGCCGGGCTGGCGGCTCAGCACATCTTGCGCGTACAGAATGAGCTGGCGATCGGGCCAGATGATCTGGCCAGACTTCGTGACCACGCCGACCCGGTCTGCATCGCCGTCGAAGGCGAGCCCAAGCTCGCAGTCGGTGCTCTGCACATGGCGGATCAGGTCTTCGAGATTGTGCGGATCGGCGGGATCGGGGTGGTGGTTGGGGAAGTGGCCGTCGACATCGCAGAACAGGGTGTCGACTTCGCAGCCCAACGCCGTGAACAATTGTTCGGCCAGCACGCCACCTACACCGTTGCCGCAGTCGATCGCGATGCGCATGGGGCGTTTGAGATGAAGATCGCCCGTCACGCGTTCGACGTAGGTCGGTTTGACGTCGAGCTTTTCACGCTCGCCCCGGGGCCCCGCGGGCTCGCGCTCGGCCAGCGCCTGCATGCGGGTGTGCAGGTCTTTGATATCGGCGCCATATAGTGTGCGCCCCGCCATCATGATCTTGAAGCCGTTGTAGTCCGGGGGGTTGTGGCTGCCTGTGATGGCGACGCCCGAGCCCGTTTCATGCACGTTCGCCGCGAAATACACGAGCGGCGTGGGCACCATGCCGATGTCCATCGTGTTCAGGCCTTCGCTGTTGGCGCCTTCATGCAACGCGTCGGCGAGAGCGGGGCTGCTGAGGCGGCCGTCGTACCCGATCACCAGCTTCGACACGCCCTGTTCCCGTGCCGATGTGGCGAGCGCCCGACCCAATAGGCGGGCAAAGTCGGAGTTCAGCTGCGCGGGCACGATGCCGCGGATGTCATAAGCCTTGAAGACGGCGCTGGGGAGCGAGGGCGTGGTCACGGGTTGGTTCCTTCTGCTGTGGAGTCGTAGCGGTGCATGGCGCGTGCCCGCCGGCTTGTGCGGGCGGCCGGGTCATGCTGCGCGGCCATAATATCGTGACGCAGCAGGGGGCGCCAGCGCCGGCTCGGCGCATCTCGATGGATAAAATGGCTGTAACGACGCAAAGGAAGGCCACAATGGGTGCGATACAAGAACTGACAGACCTGCTGGGCGCGGCCCATGTACTGGTGGGGGCGGATGCGCAGCCGTACTGCACAGACTGGCGGGGCCGCTACAGCGGCGAGGCCATGGCGGTGGTGCGGCCGGGTTCCGTGCAGGAGCTGGCCGCCGTGGTGAAGTGGTGCAACGCGCACGGCGTTCCCATGATTCCTCAAGGGGGCAATACAGGTCTGTGCGGCGGCGCCACGCCTGATTCCAGCGGTCGCGCCTTGCTGGTCGTGCTCACACGGTTGAATGGGATTCGCAGTATTGATCCCCAGAACGACACCATGGTGGTCGAGGCGGGGTGCACCCTGCAGGCGGTGCAGCAGGCAGCACATGAGGCCGACCGCCTCTTTCCATTGTCATTGGCTGCCGAGGGCAGCTGCACGATTGGAGGCAATCTCGCGACCAATGCCGGCGGCACGCAGGTGCTGCGCTATGGCAACGCGCGCGAACTGGTGCTGGGCCTTGAGGTGGTCACCCCGCAGGGGGAGATCTGGAACGGCCTGCGCGGTCTGCGCAAAGACAACACCGGCTACGATCTGCGTAATCTCTATATCGGTAGCGAAGGTACGCTGGGGTTCATCACTGCTGCCACGTTGAGGCTTTATCCGCGGCCGGCGGCGCAGTGCACGGCGCTTCTGGCCCTGCCTTCCGTCGCGGCGGCGGTGGCCATGCTTGCCCTCGCGCGCAAGGGCTTCGCGGCTTCGCTGACGGCCTACGAATTGATCGCTGCCAACTGTCTGAATGGGGTGGTGGAATGCTTCCCCGGGCAACGCATCCCCTTCGATGGCCCGTCGGCGGCGGCGCCCTGGTTCGCCTTGCTGGAGCTTTCCGACAGCGAAAGCGAGCAGCACGCGCGCGAACGCTTCGAGTCGGTGATTGCAGCTGGTCTGGAAGAAGGCGTGGTTCTTGATGCCGTGATCGCCGCCAATGCGGGTCAGAGCCGGGCCCTGTGGCACCTTCGCGAAAGCATACCGCTTGCGGAAAAGGCCTTCGGCAAGAGCGTCAAACACGATATTTCGGTGCCGGCCTCTCGCATGGCCGAGTTCGTGGAAACGACCAACGCTGCACTGCAGGCTGCGTTTCCCGGCGTGGAACACGTGATCTTCGGCCATCTGGGCGACGGCAATCTGCATTACAACGTGGCGCGTGGCACCGCGTACTCAGAAGATTCGCTGCTGGCGAGGCAGGCCGAGATTCATGGGCTCGTGCATGATCGCGTACACGCGTTTGGTGGCTCGATCAGTGCGGAGCATGGGGTGGGGCAGCTCAAGCGTGATTACCTGCCCCGCTACAAAGATCCGGTGGAGCTGGCCCTGATGCATCGCATCAAGGCCGCGCTCGACCCGCAGGGGCTCATGAACCCCGGCAAGGTCTTATAGCTTCGGGGTTCAGACCGGCAGGGCGGGCAGTACCGTGCCCGCACATTCGCCCAGGCTGATGGTGGGGTAGCCGGGCTTGCTGCAGCGTGCCCGCAGAATGATCTCGTCGTGATCCTGCAGGAAGCTGCGCTCTTCACCCCAGGGCAGGGTGATTGGCTTCTTGCCGCTGACCGTGAGTTCCATGAGCGAACCCTCCTGCCCTTCCGACGGGCCCGACAGCGTGCCGGTGCCCAGCAGATCGCCCGGCTGCATGCGGCAGCCGTTCACCGTGTGGTGCGTGACAAGCTGCGCCATGCTCCAGTAGGCGTCGCGGAAGTTGCTGGTCGACAGGCGTGCGGGCTCTGCGCCCTGGCTGCGTGACTTTTCGGTCGTGAGCAGCACTTCGAGTTCGACGCCCACCGCGCCTGTCTTGCTGTTCGCTTCGGATGACAGATAGGGCAGCGGCTGGGGATCTTCGGGTGCACGCTGGAACGGCTCACGGAACGGGGCCAGTGCTTCGAGCGTGACCACCCAGGGCGAGATCGTGCTGGCGAAGTTCTTGGCCAGGAACGGGCCAAGAGGCTGGTATTCCCAGGCCTGCAGGTCGCGCGCCGACCAGTCGTTCAATATGCACAGACCGAAGATGTGCGATTCTGCGGACTCGATGCCGATGCGCTGACCCTGTTCGTTACCCGGGCCCATGAAGATGCCCAGTTCGAGTTCATAGTCGAGTCGTGCGCAGGGGCCGAAGCCGGGTGTGCCGCCTTCGGTGGCCGGGCGGGTTTGGCCGACGGGGCGGTGGAACTGCTGCCCGGAAACCCCGATGGTGGAAGCACGACCGTGATAGCCAATGGGCACCCATTTGTAGTTCGGCAGCAGGGGGTTGTCGGGCCGGAACTGTTTGCCGACCGCGGTTGCGTGGTACACCGAGATGTAGAAATCGGTGTAGTCGGCGATCTGCGCCGGTACGTCGTGTTCGATCGCACTGCGGTCGAGCAGCAAGGGCGCGAGCTTGCCCTGCAGCGGCGACCCCTCGCGCAGCGCGCGAGACAATTCCAGACGCAGCGCCGACCAGTGTGCGCTGCCCAGCGCCATGAGGGGATTCAGCGTGCTGCCCGAACAGGCCTGCAGGGCTTCCGCCGCCACGCCCTGCCAGGGCTGCAGGGCTGCCAGAGCAGCGAGGTCGAGTACCTTGTCGCCGATGGCCACGCCAACGCGAAACGCACCATTGCCACCCTTTTCGCGGAATACGCCGAAAGGAAGGTTCTGAATGGGGAAGCCGTTGTCGGGAAGGTTTGCGGAAGCGACCCAGCTTTTCAGACCGGGATCATGTGTTTCGTTCAGCTGTGACATGTACTCGTGGGTTCCTTCTACTGCTAAGGCGTGTTGCTTCTGTGCCGGTCAGGCCTCGGCCATGACCGACCTGCGCGCTTCGTCGAGCGCTTGCGAAATCACGTTGATGTCGCCGATGTGGTTCGATAATAACAGGACCAATGCGGCGTTCATGGCGTTGCTTTCGTTCGTTGTCAGGTCGCGATGCGCGCTGATGAGGCGCTCATAGAATGCATCGGGCACGTTGAAGTTCGACTGTGTGTTCAGTTGGGACATGACGATACCTCCTTGGTGCAAGTGGCTTGTTGCAGGGCCTTGCGTATTGCGTCGATACCGGGGGTGCGCCAGCGTGCTGCGATGTGCTGGTCGGGCCGGATCAGGTAGCAGGCGCCACCGCGGACGTCGTACCGGCCAGCCAGCACGGCGTCGTGGTCTACCACGTACTCTATGCCCGCCTTAATGTCTCCTTCCAGGGCGGGCGGAACGACGAGGATACAGCGAAGCGGTATCGATTGTGAACCCGGGTTAACCAATTGTGTCAGAAGGGCGTCATCGGGCAGTTGTTCATTGCAGAAAAACACCGCCGTGAACGACGGGCCCAGCTGGCTCAGCCACCAGA
>JAEZGR010000206.1 GCA_023437255.1 Pseudomonadota bacterium
ATATTTTCGGTGAACAGGGCCACCCCCTGCGCGCCACCATCTCCGACATGGGGCCGCTGCTGCTCTCGCGCATGCTCGAGCTGAATGACACGCAGGAAGGCGTGCTGAACATCGTCTTTCGCGTGGCCGACGAAGAGGGCCTGCTGCTGCTTGACCTGAAGGATCTGCGCGCCATGCTGCAGGCGGTCAGCGACCGGGCCGCCGAGCTGCGCGGGCGCTACGGCAATATCGCGCCGGCCTCGGTGGGGGCGATCCAGCGCGCGCTGCTGCGCCTGGAGGCCCAGGGTGCCGAGCACTTCTTCGGCGAGCCCATGCTGCAGATCTTCGATCTGATCCGCACCGATTCCTCGGGCCGCGGGGTGGTCAACATTCTGGCCGCCGACCGCCTGATGCAGTCGCCCCGGCTCTACGCCGTGTTCCTGCTGTGGCTGCTGGCGGAACTCTACGAGAACCTGCCGGAAGTCGGGGATCTCGACAAACCCAAGTTCGTCTTCTTCTTCGACGAGGCCCATTTGTTGTTCGACGATGCGCCCAAGGCCCTGGTCGACAAGGTGGAACTGGTGGTGCGGCTCATCCGCTCCAAGGGCGTGGGCGTTTACTTCGTCACGCAGAATCCGCTCGACATTCCCGACGCAGTGCTGGGGCAGCTGGGCAACCGGGTTCAGCACGCCTTGCGGGCCTTCACGCCGCGCGATCAGCGTGCCGTACGCACCGCCGCCGATACCATGCGACCCAACCCAGGGCTTGACCTCGTGGCGGCGATCACCGAATTGGGTGTGGGCGAGGCACTGATTTCCATGCTCGACGAAGCCGGGCGCCCGTCGCCCACGCAGCGGGCGTGGATCGCCGCACCGGGCAGCCGCATCGGCCCGGCCACGCCCGCCGAGCGCGCGCAGCTGGTGGCCGCCTCGCTGATGGGCGGCAAGTATCAGCAGACCATCGACCGCGAGTCGGCCTACGAAGTCTTGCAGAAGCGTGCGGAAAGCATGCCCGTGCAGGAAAACGGCAAGGGCAAGGCCGCCGCTGCCGAAGAGAAGGATGAAGGCGTCATGGGCGCCGTGAGCGATTTCCTGTTCGGTTCCACCGGCCCCCGCGGCGGGCGGCGCGACGGCGTGGTGCAGTCCGTCGCCAAGAGCATGGTGCGCCGCGCGGCCACCCAGATGGTGCGCGGCGTGTTGGGTTCGCTCACGGGGCGCCGATTTTAGAGATTGAAGGAAAGCACGTGCTGAAGATTGTTGTAGCGACCGCCAAACCCGAGGCGACCAAACACTGGCATCAGGTGCTTCAGGCGGCCCTGCCGCAGGCGCAGGTCACGGCCTGGTACCCCGGCGACCCCGCCACGGGTGCGCGTTACGCCGTGGTGTGGGCACCGCCCGACGATCTGTTCCAGACCGAACCTGCCTTGCAGGCGGTGTTCACGCTCGGGGCGGGTGTCGACAGCGTGACGACCCTGCCCAGCCTGCCCGCAGACCTCATGATTCTGCGCCTGGAAGACGCCGGCATGGCGCCGCAGATGTCCGAATATGTGATCCACCACCTGGCCTGGCTGTCGCGCGGGCTCGAGATCTATGCCCGCCAGCAGGCAGAAGCGCGCTGGTCGCCCATGCCGGCCATCCGCTATGAAGAGTGGCCCGTGGGCGTGATGGGTCTGGGGCAGTTGGGGTCGCACGTGGCCCGCAGCGTGGCCGCGCTGGGTTACCCGGTGGCCGGCTGGGCGCGCAGCACCCGCAATCTGGATGGCGTCACCACCTATGCCGGTGAGGCCGAGTTCGACGCCTTTCTGGCGCGCACACGCGTGCTGGTGAATCTGCTGCCGCTCACGGCGCAGACTGCAGGCATCATCAATGCGGCGCTGCTGGAGCGCCTGCAACCGCGCGCCGTGGTGATCAACATCGCGCGCGGCGCGCACGTGGTGGATGCCGACCTGCTGGCTGCGCTGGATTCCGGCCGTGTGCAGGCGGCGGTGCTGGACGTCTTCAACCAGGAGCCGCTGCCGGCCGATCACCCCTACTGGGCTCACCCCCGCGTGCGCGTCACGCCCCATGTGGCGGCCGCCACGCTGGAAGACGATGCCCTGCGTCAGGTGGTGTCGCGCATCGAGAAACTGGAACGCGGCGAACCGGTTACCGGCGTGGTGAGTCGGGATACCGGCTACTGAGTTGCGCCCAGGCGTTGTGCGCGCCGGACTATTGCTTGCGCATTCCCGACCACACGATCGCACCGATCATGATCGCGCCGCCCAGCAGCGCGCGCAGGCTCGGGTACTGCGCGAACAGCACGGCCGCAAAGGCAATGGCGTAGACCGGTTCCAGCGCGATCACAATGCCGGCGCTGCGCGCCTTCAGCACCATGAGGCTGGAGACCAGCAGGAAGTGCGACAGCGCCGTGCAGAACACGCCCAACAGGGCGAGCCAGAACCAGTCGAGCAGGGCGGGTTCGCCCAGGCTGCTGAAACCGAAGGGCAGGGTGACGAGCACCACCACCAGGTTTTCCCAGCAGGCCACCTGGTAGGCAGAGATATGCGCGGCGGCGCGGCGGTTGATCAGGGTGAACAGCGCAAATGACAGCCCGGAGGCCACCGCCCAGGCCAGCCCTACTGTGGCCTCGTCGCGGAAGTCGAACGAGGGCGTGACCAGCACCAGGCCGAAGGTCACCAGCGCCAATATGACCCATTCGGCCCGGCTCACCCGTTCGCGCAGCACCAGCCATTCGCAGAGCGTGATGAAGGCCGGGAAGCTGGCGAAGCCCAAGGTGGCAATCGCTACGCCGCCCACCTTCACGGCAATGAAGAAGGTGATCCAGTGGATGGCGAGCATGACCC
>JAEZGR010000208.1 GCA_023437255.1 Pseudomonadota bacterium
CTGGCACCTGAACCTGCACTCCATGCCTTCTGATTCTTATTCGGCATTGGGGCACCAGACCGACAAGCAGCTTGCCGACTTTGTACTGGGGGACCGCGACGGCACCACCTGCGATCCAACACTGACCGGCATTATCGAAGACTATCTGAAGGAGTGCGGCTACACGGTGGCGCGCAACGACCCGTTCAAGGGCGTGGCTCTGGTCGCACAAGTGGGCCAGCCGGCGGCGCGCCGCCACAGCCTGCAGATCGAAATCAATCGCAAGCTATATATGGACGAGCACACCTTCGAGCGTACGGAGGGCTTTGCCGAGCTGCAACGCAACCTCGACGGACTGCTCGCCCACCTGCAGGGCTTTATTCGGGGGCTGTTATAGACGCGGGGCCCGCGCCCAGGTAGGCGCCGGTCTGGCGCAGCTGATTCTCGGCCTGATCAAGGGCTTCGATGGCGCGGCGGCCGGCACGTTGCAACAGCTGTTGCGCCAATGCTTCCACCAGCGCCAGTGCGGCCACCGACGACGGGAAGAAGTAGGGTGTTTCGGTGCCGAAAATCAGCGTGAGCTGCGCGTGGCGCGCGATGGGCGCCACCTTGCTGTCGCACAGTGCAATGATCTGGCAACCGCGTGCGTGGGCGGCTTCGGCCACGCGCATGGTCTCCTGCGAATAGGGGGCAAAACCAATGAGCACCACGGCGTCGTCGGGCTCGAAGGCGCGCAGCTCCATTTCGAGCAGCCCCGCGTCGCCGCGCACCAGGGTCACCGAATTCCGAAACAGGCGATACAGGTAATGCAGTGTGTAGGCCGAAGCCTGCGAGGCCCGGAACCCTGCAATGTGCACGTGGCGTGCTTTCGAAAGCAGGCGGGCCGCCTCGGCGAGCAGATCGGAGTTGAGTTCGTCGAGCAGGCGCATGTTGTCGGCCTGTGCATCGACATGGCGGCCCAGCATGCTGCGTGGGTAGCGCCGCCCCACGGCGGCGCGGGCTTGCTCGGCGTAACGGCGGGGTGCCTTGTCGAGCCCCCGCACGAACACCTGGCGTAGCGGTTCCCAGCCCGAATACCCCAGCGACTGCGCCAGACGTACCAGCGTGGCGGGCTGCACACCGGCCTGCGTGGCGATGCGCCGCATGGATTCCACCGGTACCTGTTCGGGGAAGTCGATGAGGTGCCTGGCGCCGATCTGAAACTGCGGGCTCATGTCGGGGAAGCGCTGACGCACGAGCGCCACCAGATCGTCGAGTGTACGGGGAGGGTGTGGCTTCTTGGCCATGGTGTGCCGGGAAGAAGTTGGCAATGAAGTCATTATAGTGATTTAATTGTTGCGTTGTTTCTATTTAGTGAAACGTTTGTTGAAATCGGGGCTAGGCATTCCATGACACATGTATTTCATCGCAATCCGCGGCAGGCACTGGAGTTCGCCGTGCGCGGCGAAGGCATTCGTTTGTTCGACCGCGAGGGTCGCGGGTATATCGACGCCTCCGGCGGCGCGGCGGTGTCGTGCCTGGGGCATGGCCACCCCGACATCATCAAGGCCATCAAGAAGCAGCTCGACGAAGTGGCCTACGCCCACTCGTCCTTCTTCACAACGCAGGTGTGCGAAGAGCTTGCCGACTTCCTGGCCGAGCGCGCACCCGGCGACTTGAATCATGTGTATTTCGTGTCGGGCGGCTCCGAAGCGATCGAGGCCTCGCTCAAGCTGGCGCGTCAGTACTTCGTGGAAACCGGCCAGCCTTCACGCCGTCATTTCATCGCGCGCCGCCAGAGCTACCACGGCAACACGCTGGGTGCGCTGGCCATCGGCGGCAACGCATGGCGTCGCGAACCCTTCTTGCCGCTGCTGGTCGAGGCCCATCATGTTTCACCCTGCTTCGCCTATCGTGACCAGCGGCCCGGCGAAACCGAAGAGCAGTATGCGCAGCGGCTGGCCGACGAACTCGAGGCCAAGATCCTTGAGCTGGGTGCCGAGAATGTGGCCGCGTTCGTGGCGGAAACGGTCGTGGGTGCCACTGCGGGCGTGTTGCCCCCGGTACGCACCTACTTCAAGCGCATTCGTGAGGTGTGCGATCGCCATGGCGTGTTGCTGATTCTCGACGAGGTCATGTCGGGCATGGGTCGCACGGGGCACCTGTTTGCCTGCGCCGAAGACGGCGTGGTGCCCGATATTCTGGCCATTGCCAAGGGGTTGGGCGCCGGGTATCAACCGATCGGCGCCATGCTGGCAAGCAGCCGCATTTTCGATGCCATCGTGGGCGGCAGCGGCTTCTTCCAGCACGGCCACACCTACATGGGGCACGCCACCGCCTGCGCGGCTGCATTGGCCGTTCAGCAGGTCATCGAGCGCGATGCGCTGCTGCAGAACGTGTTGGCGCGCGGAGAGCAGCTGCGCGCGGCATTGCTCAGCGAGCTCGGTGACCACCCCAATCTGGGCGACGTGCGCGGTCGCGGTCTGTTCGTGGGCGTGGAGTTCGTGGCCGACAAGGTCAGCAAGCAGCCCCTCGACCCCGCGCAACGCACGCACGGCGTGCTCAAGAAGCGTGCCATGGAACACGGGCTCATGATGTATCCCATGGGCGGAACCGTTGATGGCGTGCACGGCGATCACGTGTTGCTGGCGCCGCCGTTCATCTGCACCGAGGCCGACATCGCGCAGATCGTCGATAAGTTTGCCCAAACGGTGCGCAGTGTGCTTCCTGCCTGACGGCTATTGATTAGGCAGGGCCTCGGGTCTGTCTCTATACACATCTGACGCTGCCGACGAATTAGACGGTGTAGA
>JAEZGR010000243.1 GCA_023437255.1 Pseudomonadota bacterium
GCTTATATGTTTATGGTTTATATGGCCCGCTTTGCATACTCGGCCGCGAGGGCGCCGGCACGAATGGTTTCTGCTGCGCCTTCAGTCCGGGTCAGAACCTGGGCACAGAAGAAGACGGCAGTGGCGAACTTGCGGTGGTGGAACGCTGTAGCCGAGCCTGCCGCCTGATGCCGATGACTCACCAGGGCCGCGCGCGCGAGCTGCCAGCCGGCATGCACCGTACCAGCGAGCATCAGCAGCGGCACGCTGCCCACATACACGCTACGGGGGTCTGCGCGCGCCGTATCGAGCACGTGCCGCAGTGCGGTCTCGTACGCGGACACAGCGGCGTCGAGCCGTTGAGCCATCATCGACAAGGCGGGGGCATCGTCGCCGTCTGCGCCGGCCGCGTCTCGCAGCTGTGCCGTGGTGTCACGCATCTGGGCCACCATGCCGAGCGCCACCGTACCGCCGTCGCGCAGAATCTTGCGGCCGATGAAGTCGTTCGCCTGAATCGCCGTGGTGCCTTCGTAGATGGGCAGGATGCGTGCGTCACGGTAGAGTTGCGCCGCACCGGTCTCTTCGATATACCCCATGCCGCCGTGCACCTGCAGACCCAGCGATGTGACCTCGACAGCCGTTTCAGTGGAGAACCCCTTGACGATGGGCACGAGGTATTCATACGCCGCCTTGCATCGCGCACGTTCGGCCTCGTCGGGGCTGCCGTGCGCCTGGTCGGCCAATGCGGCCGCGCACAGGGCCGTGGCCCGCATGCCTTCGGTCAAGCCGCGCATGGTCAGCAGCATGCGCTGCACATCGGGATGCTGGTCGATCGAGACCGGACCGGGCGACCCTTCGAGCGCCTGACCTTGCACGCGTTCGGCCGCATAGGCGGTGGCCAGCTGCAAGGCGCGCTCGCTAAGCGCCACACCCTGGATGCCCACGGCGTACCGCGCTGCGTTCATCATGATGAACATGTACTCGAGGCCGCGGTTCTCTTCGCCGACCAGATAACCGACGGCGCCCTCACCCACGTCACCCTTGCCCGAGCCATAGAACAAGACCGTGGTGGGGCTGCCGTGGATTCCGAGTTTGTGCTCAATGGATGCGCACCACACATCGTTGCGGGCACCGAGCGAGCCGTCATCGTTCACCAGGAACTTGGGAACGATGAACAAGGAAATGCCTTTCACTCCCTTGGGCGCGTCGGGTGTGCGCGCAAGCACGAGATGGACGATGTTCTCGGCCATGTCGTGCTCACCATAGGTAATGAAAATCTTTTGCCCGTGCAGGCGATATGTGCCGTCGGGCTGTGGAAGCGCGCGGGTCGCCACTTGGGCCAGATCGGAGCCGGCCTGCGGTTCAGTCAGGTTCATGGTGCCTGTCCAGCGGCCCTCGAGGAGTGGCGGAACAAAGCGCCGGCACTGCTCGGGTGACCCCGCCGTAGAAAGCGCCTCGATGACGCCGTCGGTGAGCAGCGGGCACAGCGCGAACGAAAGATTTGCGGAATTGAGCGTTTCGGTCGTGGCGGCGCTCAGCAGGCGCGGCAGACCCTGGCCGCCGAATTCCGGGTCGTGCTGCAGACCTTGCCAGCCACCTTCACCAAATTGCCGGAAGGCCTCGCGGAACCCTTCCGTGGTGTGCACCGCGCCCTCTTCGCAGCGTGCCGGCTTGAGGTCTCCGATCCGGTTCAGGGGGGCGACCACAGCTTCGACGAAACGGGCGTTTTCCTGAAGCACGGCATCGACGGTTTCCCCGTCCAGCCCTTCGTGCGCGGGCAGGGCCAGGACTTCTTCAAGGCCGGCGAGTTCCCGGAACACGAAACTGATGTCTTCGACAGGTGCTTGATACGTCATGATGCCTCCACTATTGCCACATCCGGTTCACGCTCCGGACAGGCCACAATCTTGATTGAAAGAGTCCACACATTGGCAGCCGCGCTAATGATACTGCCAACTGCCGGCCAAGCCACGGCCCAAAAAAAAGGCCTGCATGAGCTTGTGCCTGCAGGCCGCACCAAAACAGCAAAGGGCAGTGAGTTAAACGGGCAAACCTCAGTTGGCGCTGGCGGTACTGGCAGAGGCCAGACGCAGACCCTTGGCGCCTTCGCTACGTGCGAACTTCTGGAACTCCTCGACCGACGCAGACGGAGTCACCTCTTCGTAGCCCGATTCGAGACTGGCACGCACTTGCGGATCCGCCAGCACCGTGTTGGTGGCTTCGAAGAGCTTATTGATGACGCCGTCGGGCGTGCCACGGGGCACGAACACGCCCCACCAATTGGAAACGTCGTAGCCGGGCACCGTCTCGGCAATCGGCGGGTACTCCAGCAGCTTCGACTTGTTTGCCGAGGTGACCGCCAGGCCAATGACCTTGCCGGTTTCGATAATGGCCTTGGCCGAGGGCGCAGTCGCAAACGAAACATCGGTATCGCCGGCAGCGACGGACTGGGTCGCAGGCGCGCCGCCCTTATAGGGGATGTGCATGAGATCAACATCCGCGAGGCTCATGAATTCGACTGCGGCCAGGTGGGTGATCACGCCGTTGCCCGACGAGGCCACGTTGACACCGCCCGGGTTCTTCTTGGCGCGATCAACCAGATCCTGAACGCTCTTGATGCCCGAGGAGGCGTTGGCGATGAGGACCATGGGGCCAGTGGTGAGCTGCGCCACGGGCACGAAGTTGTCCGGGGTGTAGTCCACCTTGTAAAGCGCCGTGTCACTCCCCATCACGCTCGAATTACCCAGATACAGCGTGTAGCCGTCGGGTGCGGCGCGTGCGGCGAGGCTGGCGCCGATAGTCGATCCGGCTCCGGGGCGGTTCTCCACGACGACGGGTTGACCAAGCTGCTTCGACATGGCGTTGGCGTAGACGCGACCCACGTGATCGGCCCCGCCGCCAGGGGGGAAGCCGATGACCAATGTGATGGGCTTGGCGGGATAAGACGCATCCGCCAGCGCTGCGGCGTGGGGAACCATGGCGGTGGCCAGGCCTGCGGCGGCGACGGAAAGTACTGAGCGTACGAAACGATGCATGGTGTCTCCTGTTCTCTGTTTGTATGTGGATCGATACTCAAAACTACGGACTGCGGGCCGCCTGCAGGCGGCCATCTTCACTTGCCGGTAAAGCGAGGGGCGCGTTTCTCCTTCCACGCCCTGGCTCCCTCGGCGATATCTTCGGATTGCTCGGAAAGACGCACCATCGCCTGGATCTCGTCGTCAAGAACGATGCCTTGCGCGATCAGGTTCAGATGCTTCTTCACGCCGACGAGGGGGATCGGAGCCATGTCCAGCAACACCGCCGTCAGCGCCTCGACGCGCCTCTCCAGCTCCGCGGGTTCAACCAGCTCCGTCAGAAAGCCGATACGCAACATTTCTGCGGCGTCGAGCTTCTCGGCGGTCAGGAACAGCCGTTTTGCCGTGTTCAGGCCCAGGCGCGACACATAGCGTTGGAGCCCACCCGGGTAGAAGTGCAGACCCAGCCGGGTGGCGGGCATGAACATGTTCGCCTGCGTGGTGCCGATGCGGAAATCGCAGGCAAGGCACAGGTCAGTGCCACCCCCATAGACTCCGCCTTGAATGGCGGCGATAGTCACGGGGCGAGCCTGCTCGATGACGTCTATCGTTTCACCGAAGTACAGGGAACTGGGCGCCTCGGCATCGGCGAGCGACGAAATGTCGTAGCCACTGCAGAAGTATTTGCCACGCGCGACGAAGCGCAATGCCAGGATGCGCTCATCGGCGTTGACGGTGGCCACGTGCCGGCGAATTTCCGCCAGATCATCTGGCGACAACCTGTTGGCGTAATCGGGCTTGCTGAACGCGATGGTGGCAACGCGGTCCTGCACCTGGAGTTCCGGCAGCCCCGCCTGAACAACACCGCTCATGCCTTCTGCCCCCCGTTCGCAGCCGCGGAGGCACCCGACGCAAGGTCTTCGGCCTGGAAGGTGACTTTGGCGTCCTCCAGGCGTGCAATATCTTCCGGCGTCAGGCCGAAGCCTGCCAGAATCTCGCGCGTGTGCTGACCGAAAACCGGCGGCGCCATGCGCACGGAACGGTTGTCTTCGAGGCTCGACATCTCCAGCGGCAGACCCACTTGGCGCAGCGTGCCAATCACAGGATGCTCCACCGCCTGCACCAGGTTGCAGGCCTCGACCTGGGGATCCGTGAATACGTCTTCGAGCGTGTTGATCGGGCCGGCAGGAATGCCGTTCTCGATCATTACCGGCGTCCATTCCATGCGCGTCTTGCGCCGCAGGCTGGACTCCAGCTCCTCCTTGAGCGCATGACGGTTCTGCATGCGCTCGGCGTTCGTGATGAAACGCGGGTCAGTCGTGAGGTGATCCAGTTCGAGAATGCTGCAAAGCTTCACCCACATCTGCTGCGTGGCCGGCGCAAGATTCAGCGGACCGTCCGCCGTCTCGAAAGTGCCGTAAGGGGCGATCACGGGATGGACGTTGCCACAGGGCGCGGGCACTTCGCCCACGCTCAGGTAACGCTGGCCCTGTACGCTCAAGAGGCTCATCAGGCTGGCAAGCAGAGAGGTCTGTACGTGCTGCCCCTTCCCCGTGTTCTGGCGCGCCACCACGGCAGAAAGAATGCCGATGACGATCCACATGCCGGAGGTGAGGTCACCGATGGCCGTTCCCCCGCGCGTGGGACCGGATTCGGGGGTGCCCGTCAGGCTCATGAAACCGGAATAACCTTGTGCGATCTGGTCAAAGCCTGCCCAGTCACGTGCCGGCCCTTTGCTGCCGAAGCCCGAAATGGAGGCCATGATGAGCCCCGGCTTTTCGGCAGCCAGCGATTCATACCCCAGTCCCATCTTCTCCATCGTGCCGACCTTGAAATTCTCGACGACGATATCCGAAGCGAGGGCAAGACGGCGGATCAGGGCGAGGCCTTCCGGATTCCGGAAATCAACGCCCATGCCCTTCTTGTTACGGTTGGCGCTGAGATAGTAGACGCTGATGTCTTCATCGAATGGGCCCCATTGGCGAACCATATCGCCGTTGGGCGCCGGCTCGACCTTGATCACCTCGGCGCCAAGGTCGCCCAGAATCATTGTGCTGAATGGCCCCGACAGCGCGCGGGTCAGGTCCAATACTTTCAGTCCCGCCAGTGGCAAGCTCATATCAGTGTCTCCTTCATCATTTGGGGTGATTCTGATATGGCCGCGAATATAATAAAAATACTATTTTATGATTGCGTCATAAGAAAATCTTATTCCTATGAATCTGCGCCAGCTCAAGTACTTCGTCCGTGTCGTGGAGGTGCGCAATCTCACCCGCGCCGCAGAGTCCTTGCACATCGCCCAGCCGGCGCTCAGCCAGCAGATCGCGCTGCTTGAAGAAAAGCTCGGGGTGCCCTTGTTCCTGCGCGGACCCAAAGGGGTGTCACCTACCGACGAAGGGCTGCTGCTGTACCGCCACGCGCAGACCATACTGCGACAGGTCGACTCCACGCGCAGCCTGTTGAGCCGTGCGACCGAACAGATCACCGGCACCGTTTCCATCGGTCTGGCATCAAGTACGGCCCGCATCCTGGCGCTACCCCTCATGCAACGAGTCAAAGTCGAACTGCCGGGCATCGTCCTTGAAATCGTGGACGTGCCCAGCGCGGACCTGACCAAGCTGGTGCTGCAGGGGCGTGTCGATTTCTCACTTTCGCCAGACCAGCGTCCTCTGAACGGTCTCGTTCATGAACCGCTGCTGCACGAGGAACTCCTTCTGCTCACCCCGCCGTCCTGGCCATTGCGGCCCGGCAAGCAGAGCATCGCGGACATCGCCCGGATGCCACTGATCCTGCCCAGCCTGCCCAACACCCTGCGGGCGCGCGTCGACCACGCCTTCCTCACTGCGGGACACACCACCAACCTCTATGCAGAGGCAAGCACATCGGCCATTCTGATCCCGGCCGTACGCATGGGTGCCGCAGCCACCATCCTGCCCTACTCCGCCGCGTACATCGAAATCTCGGGCGGCACGATCAAGGCGCATTCCACCGATATCCCGCTGTCGCGAGAGCTGGCCATGTGCGCGAGCAACAGCCTGCCGCTCACGCCTGCGGTGGAACGGGTCATGGGATTCTGCAAGGACGAGATACGGCGGCTGATCCGCGAAGGAATCTGGATGGAGTGTCGGGCATTGTTCTGAAGGCAATGCACCGGCTGACGAAACTCAGCCCAAAAAAACCCCGCCACACGACATACGTGGCGGGGCGACCGGCATCGCCGCCAGAAAGCGGCTCTGCCGTGCCAGGTGCGCCGGCGAAGGAGCACCTGGAGTTACAGCGATGCATCAGAGCGCGTTGGTGAGCTCCGGCACTGCCTGGAACAGATCAGCGGCCAGACCGTAGTCGGCCACTCCGAAGATGGGCGCTTCGGCATCTTTGTTGATGGCCACGATCACCTTGGAGTCTTTCATGCCGGCCAGATGCTGAATGGCCCCGGAGATACCCACCGCAACGTACAGCTGCGGTGCAACGATCTTGCCGGTCTGACCGACCTGCCAGTCGTTGGGCGCGTAGCCGGCGTCAACGGCCGCACGCGACGCACCAAGCGCGGCACCGAGCTTGTCGGCGAGCGGATCGAGAATCTTGAAGTTCTCGGCACTGCCCAAGCCACGGCCACCCGAAACAACCACGGAAGCACCGGCCAGTTCGGGGCGATCGCTCTTGGCGAACTCACGCCCGACAAACGAGGACTGACCGGAGTCGGCCACGGCGGCGACCGCTTCCACGGCAGCACTGCCACCTTCGGCAGCCGCCGCATCGAACGCGGTGGTGCGAACCGTGATGACCTTCACGTTGTCGGAAGATTGCACGGTGGCAATGGCGTTACCCGCATAGATCGGACGCTGGAAGGTGTCGGCCGATTCGACGGCAATGATGTCGGAAATCTGCGCAACGTCGAGCTTGGCCGCCACACGCGGCGCAACGTTCTTGCCCGAAGCCGTGGCCGGGAACAGGATGTGACTGTAGTTGCCGGCGATCTCGAGCACCTGTGCAGCAACGTTTTCGGCCAGCCCGTACTCGAGCGAAGCGCCGTCGGCCAGAATGACCTTGCTGACGCCGGCAACCTTGGCAGCCTGATCGGCCACGGCCTGCGCCCCGCTACCTGCAACCAGAACGTGAATATCGCCACCGATGGCAGCGGCCGCAGCTACAGCGCTGAGCGTCGCGGACTTCAGCTGGGCATTGTCGTGTTCAGCAATAACCAGATTCGTCATGATCACACCACCTTTGCTTCATTCTTGAGTTTGTCGACCAGCGTTGCAACGTCGGGCACCATGATGCCGGCCTTGCGTGCGGGAGGCTCGGAGACCTTGAGTGTCTTCAGGCGCGGAGCGACGTCGACGCCCAGATCTTCGGGCGTGACCGTGTCGAGCGGCTTCTTCTTGGCCTTCATGATGTTGGGCAGCGTGACGTAGCGCGGCTCGTTCAGACGCAGGTCGGTGGTGACGATGGCTGGCAGCGTGAGCGCGATGGTCTCGAGACCGCCGTCGACCTCACGGGTGACCTGCACCTTGTCGCCATCGACCTCGACCTTGCTGGCGAAGGTGGCCTGAGGCCAGCCCAGCAGGGCGGCCAGCATCTGACCGGTCTGGTTGGCGTCGTCGTCGATGGCCTGCTTGCCCAGAATCACCAGGCGCGGCTGCTCCTTGTCGACCACCGCCTTCAGCAGCTTGGCCACGGCCAGGGGCTGCAGCTCGGCGTCGGTTTGAACCAGGATGCTGCGGTCAGCACCAATGGCCATGGCCGTGCGCAAGGTTTCTTGCGATTGTGCAACGCCGCAGGAAACAGCCACCACCTCGGCGACCGTACCTTTTTCCTTGAGCCGCGTGGCCTCTTCGACGGCGATTTCGTCGAAGGGGTTCATGGACATCTTCACATTTGCGATGTCGACCCCACTTTGGTCTGACTTGACGCGTACTTTGACGTTGTAATCAACGACGCGCTTGACAGGCACTAACACCTTCATCGAGCATCCTCCACGGATTCACAAATATAAAAAAAACTTGGCATCGCTGAATAACGCACCCGCGCCCCATTCACAAAGGCGACTGCCCTACTCGTTCCTGCCTCGTATACACAAAGACTTTTATTCTACAACTTTGAAAGCGAACGAATATGGGCGACCACACTGCGGCCCAGGGCTGAAAGGTTGTAGCCCCCTTCGAGCATGCTCACGATACGGCCCTGCGCGGTGCGCTCGGCCAGGGTGACCAGTTGGTCGGTGATCCAGGCATAGTCACCCTCCACCATGCCCAATTGCCCCATTTCGTCTTCGCGGTGCGCGTCGAATCCGGCAGAGACAAAGATCATTTGCGGTGCAAAATCGTACAGGCGCGGAATCCAGATATCGCTGACCACCTGGCGCAGGTCAAAGCCGGTGGTGTAGGCGTCGACCGGCACGTTCACCATGTTGTCACGCAGCCCTTCGCGGCGCAGATTGGGGTAGAACGGGTGCTGATAGAAGCTGCACATCATGACGCGCGGTTCATCGAAGAAAATGTCTTCGGTACCGTTGCCATGGTGCACGTCGAAGTCGACGATCGCAACCCGCGACAAGCCATGGACTTCGAGCGCGTGTGCCGCCGCCACGGCCACATTATTGAAAAAACAAAACCCCATGGCGCGCCGCGCCTCGGCGTGGTGGCCTGGCGGCCTGACGTTGCAGAAGGCCGAAACGGCCTCGCCCCGCATGAGCGCATCGACCGCCGCAATCCCGGCCCCCGCTGCTTCGAACGCCGCAGTCAGCGTGTGCGGATTCATCGAGGTATCACCGTCGATCGACGCATAGCCCGAGGCCGGAGACAAAGCCTTCAAATGGGCCAGATGTTCGGGAGCGTGTACGCGCAAGACCTCGGCTTCGGTGGCCGGCCGCGAGCTTTCAAGGGCGTCGAGCAAGGGCATGATACCGCTGGCCAACAAGTGATCGTTCACCGCGTCGAGCCGCTCGGGGCATTCAGGATGCCAGCTGCCCATTTCGTGCTGACGACACGCCGGGCTGGTAATGTATAGGGTCTCCATAAAGGTCGATTATGTTCAGACGAACCCGCATTTTGCAAGCCACGTTACTGACCCTGCTGACGACCGCCTGTGCCGGTGGCTCGCCCGGCCCCGGGCAGGCACCCTCGGGCCCGTCAACACAGGCTGGTCCGGCCTCCTCCAATCCCGGCCCCGCCACCCCTGGCACGGCTGCAGGCGCGCAAGCAGCACCGATACAGGGCGGTCGCTCCGAAGTGTCGAGCCGGCCATTCACCGTGGCCGCCGGCGTGCTTGATCCCGATATCGAAGCGTTTGCCGAAGAAGTCGCCCGCGTGCGCTCACTGCCACTGGCACATGTGCGCGGCCTGCTGCTCGAGGCTCGTTACAGCGCCACCGCCGCCAGACTCATGGCGCCGTCACAGACCCGCATCCGGCGCAGCTGGGTCACGTATCGCAATCGTTACGTCGAACCGGTGCGCATCCGCGCGGGCCAACAGTTCTGGCAGGAAAACGCAGGACAGCTGGCAAAAACCCAGCAGGCTTGGGGGGTACCCGCGTCAATCATCGTCGCGATCATTGGCGTCGAGACCATCTATGGCCGCTACACCGGAGACTTTCGGGTACTTGATGCGCTGGCCACGCTCGGTTTCCGGTATCCGGATGCGAGCCGCCCCGAACGCAGCCACCTGTTCCGCAACCAGTTGGCAGACCTGATTCAGCTCGATTACGCCGGGCAACTGAATGCACGCAGCGTGACCGGCTCTTTTGCGGGTGCAATGGGTCTGCCGCAATTCATGCCGGGAAGCCTGATGCGCTATGCCGCTGACGGCGACCGCGATGGCACGATCGACCTGCACGGCAGCACGCCGGACGCCATCGAGTCAGTGGCACGCTTTCTGCGCCTGCACGGCTGGGTTCCCGGCCTGCCTGTGTTCGCCCCCGTGACCCTGCCTCTGAACCCCGGCGCCCTCGTCACAGGCGGGCTGGAGCCCACACTGACCTGGTCACAGCTGCAATCAGCCGGCGCACAGGCGCGCGGGCAGGCTGCCGCCCAATGGCAACAGCACCCGCTGGGAATGGTGAATTTGATCGACGAGCCGCGCAATACGGTGGAGTACCGGGTGGGAACGCCCAACTTCTTTGCGATCACTCATTACAACCGCAGCTACTTTTACGCCAGCTCAGTCGCGGATCTGGCTCGTGAGCTTGAGCAACGCATGGGGCAAACCCATGCGTCGAATCAGTTGAAGACGCCGGTGGAAAGGTAACGATCGCCCCGGTCACACACGATGAAGACAATGGTGGCGTTCTCGACACGGCGGGCCACCCGCAGTGCGGCCACCAATGCGCCCGCCGACGAGATGCCCCCGAAGATGCCTTCTTCGGCAGCAAGGCGGCGGGCCAT
>JAEZGR010000245.1 GCA_023437255.1 Pseudomonadota bacterium
GCTGTTGGCCCCGGTTAATGCCAAGGTGCCGTGCCCCAACTTCTCGAGTGGCGCGACGATTGGAGCGGAATCCGATGACACGGAACCGTTCAGCCTGAACTCCACGCCCGGCCCGACGGTAATGCGACCGGGCTTTGCGAGCACGATGTCTCGATCCGTAGAAAAAGAGTGGTGAACGCCGAGGGTCTGTCCCTCGAAAACGAACGGCGCGGCGGTGTGAAACGACGCCGCATCCGCCGGCGTTGTAATCAGCACCGGTTCAGGCGCCGCTACCGCCCACCGCCCCATGTTCGCACCACTTGCCAGTACTGCCAGACACAACCCGCCTAAGGCATGCACTCTCATGCCGCTCTCCCGGTTTGGTTTAGAAATGTCCACAACAGACAATTGCGTCCTGCCCGCGCAAGTATGGAGAAACCGGGGCCGCTTGAATTGCCAGTGGGATCTTTTTATCCAGGGGGAATTTGTAAGTGCGCGATTTCGGTATCTTTGCGAACCGAATCGGTTCACCGCCGAAAACGCCTGTTAGGTGCCTGAACCAGCGCGTCCGACGATGCACCGACGAACGACGGCCCTTGCATGAGGAAGCGGGAGCACGGGGATTGATCGGCACGAACCAGAACGGCACGACCGTTTGAGCACAGCGCAGCGTAAGCCGCGCGCAGGATTACCGCTTCGCCAGGCGCGGCGCCTTATCGCCCGCAGGTGCCAGCGGCAGCGAGGCCTGCAGCACGTCAACAGGTTGCGAGACAAAGTACTGAGCATTGATGGCTTCGACGACCGACGCATCAAGCCCGCCCGCGGCGGCATAAAGCATCAGGTGAGCCAGCACGTATTCCAGCTTTGCCTGCGTCAGCTCCAGCTGTGCGCGGTACACCTGGTCTTGCGCATCCAGAATGTCCACCACGCTGCGCGTACCGGCCTGGTAACCACGCTCCACCGCGTGAAGCGCATCGGCCGTGGACTTCACCGCGACTTCCAGCGCACGGATGCGCTCCGCGCCACTCACCACCGCCTGGTACTGCCGCGTCACCTCAACGGCCACGCGCTCGCGCGTAGCGGCCAGCTCGGAGCCGGCACGGTCGCGGTTATGGCGCGCCTGATCCACCTGGGCGCTGGTGAGGCCACCCGAGAAGATCGGCAGGCTCACCTGCACCCCGAACGAGGTGGTGGCGCTATCTTGATTGCGCGTGGAGATGGTTTCGCTTTCAACCACGCGACGCGAGGCGACGAAGTCCACCGAAGGCAGGTGCCCGCCAAACGTACGATCGATCTCGCGCTCGGCGACCCGCAGCCCTTCTTCTCCGGTACGGATCTCGGCGTTGCCACGCATGGCCAACGACAGCCAGTCGGCCAGCGTGGGCGGATTCAGGGGCTTCAGCTGAAACTTGGGCGTAAGCGTCGCCAGGCGGGCAGGCGACTCGCCCACCATTTCCTGTAGCTCGCGGCGGGCCACCACCAGGGCGTCCTTCCGCTGGATCAGCTCCGCGCGCGACAGGTCACGGCGCGAACTGGTTTCGCGTACGTCGGTTATCGTACCCTCGCCGCTGTCGAAACGGCGTTGGGCGGCGATGATGTGCTTCTCGTTGGCGTCCAGATTGTTGCGCGCCAGTATCACGTTCTCGTAGGCGAGCAAGGTCTGGAAGTAGCGGTTCACCAGCCGTACCGAGGTATCCTTGGCGCGCGTGTCGAACACCGCAAGGCTGTAATCGGCGCGCGCATTCCCCTGGCGGTATTCCGCAATACGGCTCCAGTTGAACAATGTTTGCGTGGCCCGCAACTCGTTGGTCTTCGACGTGTAATCGAGGTCTTCGGTCACCACGCGACCCGTGGCCGTAGGCGAATCCAGCGTACCGTCGATACGGGTACGGCCCAGCGATGCACTCACCTGGGGCAGCAACCCGGCGCGGCCCATGGCGCGGTTGGTCTGCCCGGCTTCGCGCTCGCTGATGGCGGCCTGATAGCTGGGATCGTGCACCAGCGAAGCACGCCAGGCCGAAGCCAGATCGAAGCTGCCCTGTGCATGAGCCTGCAGCGGCGTCAGCGCCGCAACACTCAGAATCGCGCAGTACAGGGCGGTGCGTGGCATGGGCTTATCGTTCCTTGAATGACCTGTCGAGCCGCTCAATGAAGGGCTTGAGCAAATAATTCAACATCGTACGCTCTCCGAGGCGAATCAGCACGGCGGCGGGCATGCCGGCGCGAATCGACTCATTCTTCAGCATTTCGGCGCCTTCAGGCGTGACCTCGACCTGGGCCAGGTAGTACGGCATATTGGTGGCTTCGTCGACCAGGCGGTCGCCCGAGACCGTGAGCACCTTGCCCGGAATATTCGGAATGGTGCGCTGGTTCAGCGCCGGGAACATGACATCCACATCCAGCCCAGGGGCGACTCGGTCGATCGACTGCACCGGCACACGCGCCTGGATCAGATAGGTGGCGTCGAGCGGCACGACTTCCATCAGCAAGGTGCCGGGGCCGATCACGCCGCCCACGGTATGAATGCTCAGGTTCTGCACCAGGCCCGAAATGGGCGCCCGGATCTCGGTCTCGCGCACCGTGTAGTCGATGGCCAGCAGGCGGTCAGCCAGCGCCGAGGCTTCCTTCTGCACATCAGAAAGCATCGACTGCACTTCCTTCTGATAGTCTTGCCGGCGCTGCAGTATGCGCAGCTTCAGCTCCGCGATCTGGTTGCGCGTACGGCCTGCTTCCACCACGTCGTTGGACAAGGCGGCCTGCAGTTGCGCCGCGTCGCGTTCAAGCTCGAACATGCGGTTGCGCGGCAGATAGCCTTCCTTGGCCAGTTCGCGCACCCCGCGCAGCTCGCGGTTGAT
>JAEZGR010000253.1 GCA_023437255.1 Pseudomonadota bacterium
TCGTCGGCTGCGTCTGATGTGTATATGAGACAGGTGCGATTCTCATGGAATCGGGACTCGCCTTTCTCGGAATGAGCGATCCGAACGTCGCGAGCTGGGGAGGCATGATCGGTATCGGTCGCGACCAACTCAGCTCCGAATGGTTTCTCACCGCCCTGCCCGGCGCCGCCATCGTGCTGACGGTGCTGGCCCTGAATGTCCTGGGCGACAGTCTGAACGATGCCCTCAACCCCCGTCTGGATGAATCCTCATGAGCGAACTGTTACGCATACGCGATCTGCATGTCAGCATCGGCGAGAAAGCGCTGATTCACGGCCTGAATCTGACGCTGGCAGCGGGCGAGACGCTTGCGCTGGTGGGTGAATCGGGCTGCGGGAAGTCCACCACCGCGCTGGCCATTGCGGGGCTGCTGCCGCGCACCGGCAAAGCCCGCGGCGAAATCCTGCTTGAAGGAACCGATCTGCTGCAGCTCGACGCCCGCGCGCTGCGCAGCCGGCAGGGCAAGGATTTTGCGATGATCTTTCAGGAGCCACTCAGCAGCCTGAACCCGGTCATGACCGTGGGGGAGCAGATCGCTGAGATGCTGCAGGCGCATACCCTGCTCGACCGTGGTGAACGCCAGCGGCGTGTTCTGGAACTGATCGACCTGGTGCAGCTGCCCGACGCGCAACGCCTCGCCCACCGTTATCCGCACGAGCTGTCGGGCGGACAGCGCCAGCGCATCATGATCGCGATGGCGATCGCCTGCCGTCCGCGCTTGTTGATTGCCGATGAACCCACCACGGCGCTGGATGTCACGACCCAGGCCCGGATCCTGACGCTGCTCGACTCCCTGCGCAACGAGTTGCAGATGGGCCTGCTGCTCATCACGCACGACCTGGGCGTGGTGGGTGAACGCGCCGACCGGGTGGCGGTGATGCACGACGGCCGCATTCTCGAAGAAAACACCACCCCGGCGCTCTTCACGCGCCCGCAGCATGATTACAGCCGGGGGCTACTGGGCGCGTCGCTGCGCAAGGACCAGCCGCTGCACTACCGCCAGCAACGCCTGCCGGAGATCCGCATTCGGCACGACGCCAACAACGAACCGGACTATCAGCTGCACACTCCGCCCGCCGCGCCCCGTCAGATCCAGAGTGCGAACCAGCGCCAGGCTGAACGAGGGCCCGTGCTGCGCGTCGAACAACTGCGCAAGACGTTTCATCAGAAAGGCCGGGCCGTCAAGGCCGTAGATGGTGTGAGCTTTGAATTGTTTCGCGGCGAAACGCTGGGCCTGGTCGGCCAGTCGGGCTGCGGCAAGTCGACGCTGAGCCGACTGCTGCTGCGCCTGCTGGAGGCGGATTCCGGAGCGATCGAGCTCGACGGCCACGATCTGCGCAAGGCCGGCGTCCGCCAGCTCAGGGAATTGCGCTCGCGCATTCAGATGGTGTTTCAGGACCCTTACGGTTCACTCAACCCCCGCATGCGAATTGGCGACATGCTCGACCAGCTGCAAAAGCTGCACCTGCCGCTCGACGCGAGCCAACGCCAGCGCGAAGCCGCCCGCATCCTCGATGCGGTGGGACTGCCTTCCGACAGCCTCTGGCGTTACCCGCATGAATTCTCAGGCGGCCAGCGCCAGCGCATCGGCATTGCCCGGGCCCTGATTCTGAAGCCTTCGATCATTGTGTGCGACGAACCGGTCTCGGCGCTGGATGTCTCGGTTCAGGCACAGGTGCTCAATCTTCTGGTAGACCTGCGCGAAGAGTTCGGTCTTTCCTACCTGTTCATTTCTCACGACCTGTCTGTCGTCCGCTATATCTCGGATCGCATCATGGTGATGAATGAAGGCCAGATTCTGGAAAGCGACCGGCACGACGTTCTCTGGCGGGCACCGCGCCACGCGTACACGCGCCGGCTGATCGAAGCGATCCCCAACTGGAATCCTGCAGGCGCACTGGCCGCATGACCCGACCACGACCCGAGACACCGATGAACAGGCTTTTTTATCACCCCGCCCTGCCCGCCCTGGAAGAACGGCTGGCCAAGGATCTGGAACTGCTGGGCCTGCCCGAGTCGCCCTGGATGCCACAGCGCACCGTCGAGGGACGCCCGGTGCTGGATGTGGCGATCATCGGCGGCGGCATGGCCGGGCTGACTGCGGCGGCAGCACTGAAGCTGATCGGCATCACGAACACCGGCGTATTCGATGCCGCGCCTGCTGGGGCGGAAGGCCCCTGGGCCACGCACGCGCGCATGCAGACACTGCGCTCACCCAAGGAGTTGGCCGGGCCGGCTCTGGGGATCCCCTCGCTCACCTTCCGCGCCTGGTATACGGATCTGCACGGCGAACAGGCCTGGCAGGCGCTGGATCGCATTCCGCGACTGGTGTGGCACGCCTATCTGCTTTGGTACCGGCAGGCACTTGATCTGCCTGTGCACAATCGCCATCGGCTCACGCACATTTCCCAGGTCGACACGCCGGAACTGGGCGGCGTGCTGGCCCGCCTCGAGTTCAGCGCCGCAGAAAGCGGGTCCGAGAATGTAGTGGTGCATGCCCGCCATGTGGTGTTGGCCACCGGCATGGACGGGCTCGGCGGCCCCAATGTTCCGGAGTACATGGCG
>JAEZGR010000269.1 GCA_023437255.1 Pseudomonadota bacterium
CCCATGCGCCGCGTCGATCAGCCAGCGTGCATAACGCTCGCTGAAATGCTCCGCCAGCACCTCGAACGGCGTACTCGCCAGCCCGCCTATGGTCTCGATGCCCATGTCGGCCAGTCGCACCTGGGCCTTGGGGCCGATGCCGTTGATGCGGCCGACCGGCAGAGGCCAGATACGCGCCTGCAGGTCGCCGTCGCCAATGATGGTGATGCCGTCTGGCTTGTCGAGATCCGAGGCGATCTTGGAAAGCAGCTTGTTCGGCGAAATACCGATCGAACAACTCAGCCCGGTCGCATCGCGCACCGCCGCTTTCAATCGCTGCGCAAGGGCCAGGCTGCCCTCTTCGTGCCCGCTCAGATCAAGGTAGATCTCGTCAATGCCGCGGTCTTCGATGTGCGAAGCGATCTGGGCCACCGCCTCCTTGAAACGCCGCGAGAACAACCGGTAGCGGGTGAAATCCGCAGGCAGCAGAATCGCATCGGGCGCCAGACGCGCCGCCTTCATCAGACCCATGGCCGAATGAACGCCCAACGCTCGCGCTTCATAGGTGGCTGTGGTGACCACGCCCCGCCCCACGTAACCGCCCAGGCGTGAATACAGTCGCGTACCATCGGCAGCCACGCCGGGCCGGGTGGCGCTGCTGCCGCCGATCACCACGGGCAAACCTTTGAGTTCCGGGTAGCGCAGCAGCTCTACCGACGCATAGAAAGCGTCCATGTCCAGGTGAGCAATACGGCGAGACATGATGCTGTTTCCGGGTGGCAGCGGTGTTGGTGTGATCAGGCGTGGCAGCCGCTACCGTGGCAAACCTTATTCCGCGAGCGTTTTGGCGTCGAGTTGCGCCGTAAGCGCGGCAACGGTCTGACGCAGGTCCGCGTCGTCGGCCCGCGGGGCCAGCCGGAACGTGAGATCACGCTGTTCGATATACACGGGTGAAGTGATGTCGGTCTTCGTGTGCATGGGTACGACGTGCGCATGCACGTGCGCGACATCGGTACCCGTGAACAGAAAGCCAACACGCTCGACCCCATACAGCGCCTTCATGGCCTTGCCCAGACGCTGCCCAAAATGCACGATCGAGGAGGCCAGCTGCGGCGGCAGATCGTCGAAGTAGTCGTGATGCGCCTTGGGCACGATCAGCACATGACCCGGCCGGATCGGCATGATATCGAGGAAGGCCTTGATCTCGTCGTCTTCGTAAACCACGTGCGCGGGAATCTGGCCATTAGCGATGCGGCAGAAGATGCAGTTGTCGTGAGGCGTTTCGGCCTGACCATGCTCGGTGCTCATGCAATGACTTCCTTATGATGAAGAGGCGCTACCGATCATAGCGCGGCCGGCCGAGCGCTGCAGGCGGCGCCCCGGTGAATTAACATGATGCCAGACCAGTCTTGCGACGCAGGCATTTGCGTTCTTCGCACCACGCGCAAGGCGCGGAATCCGGCCCCGCATCAGGCCGAGTGTTTGCCAAGGAGCCTTCCATGTCCAGCATGCCCGCCCTATTCATCGGCCACGGAAACCCCATGAACACGCTGGAACGTAACGGCTACACCGATGCGTGGCGTGCCTTCGGCCAGAATCTGCCACGCCCCAAGGCCCTGCTGGTCGTTTCCGCGCACTGGTATTTTGGCGCGACCGCGGTCACCGCGATGTCCAAGCCGCGAACCATTCACGACTTCTACGGCTTTCCGCAGGAACTGTTCGACTTTGAATACCCCGCACCGGGCGACACGGATCTCGCACGCGAGATCGTTGAACTCGTCAAACCCGAGTGGATGGGCCTCGACTACGACCAGTGGGGCCTCGATCACGGCACCTGGTCGGTGCTGGCGCACATGTACCCCGACGCCGACATTCCCGTGCTGCAGCTCTCGATCAACGCGCTCAAACCGCTTGAATACCACCTGCAGCTGGCAGAGCGCCTGGCCGCCTTGCGTAATCAAGGCGTCATGATCGTGGCCAGCGGCAACGTCGTGCACAACCTGCGCATGATCCAGTGGCGCGAACAGGACATGGGCTTCGATTGGGGCGAGCGCTTCGACGACGCCACGGTGGATCTGCTCTCGCAGCAGCCCGGCGACGTGCTGCGCCTGCTCGAGCATCCCGACTACGCAAAGGCAGTCCCCACCCCCGACCATTTCGTTCCGCTGCTCTATGTAGCGGGGCTCGCCGCCGCGGCGAACGCACCCCTTGAGCCCTTGCTGCGGGGGCACACCATGGGCTCGATCTCGATGACCTGTTTCGGCCTGGATGCGGCGTTGCGGTTGCGAGAGAACCCGGAATGCGCCGCGAAACTGCCCGAAGGCGTGCCACCCGACCAGACGAACATCTGAGACGCACGACGGAAATCTCTCACTCACATCACGGCTCGGTGCGCATGATGATCACGCATGCGTGCCGCGCAAGACTCAATCATCATCAGAGGCAAAATCAACCCATGCTTAATAGCAACGACAAAGCATCAGATCGCGTGGCACTGGTAACCGGCGGAGCAAAAGGAATTGGTCACGCCATCTCTTCAAGGCTGGCGCAAGAAGGAGTTCGGGTCGTGATCGGCGACATCGACCTCGAGGCCGCGAATGAAACCGCAAAAGAGATCGAGTCAAAGGGCGGTGTGGTGCGCGCTGTACACCTCGACGTTTCGTCCCCCGCTTCGATCGAGGCCACGTTCAAGATGCTTGAAGATGACTTTGGCCGCTGCGACATACTCGTCAACAACGCCGGCATCTCCACGCTCAAGGACGTCATGGACTACCCGCTCGATCAGTGGCAGAAAATCATGGATGTCAATGTGACGGGCAGTTTTCTCTGCGGGCAACATGCCGCGCGCCTCATGGCGCCGAGACAATGGGGCCGAATCGTCATGCTCAGCTCGATCTCCGGCTTTGCCGCAGGCGCGGGGCGCGTCGCCTACGGAACGTCCAAGACAGCCCTGATCGGCCTCACCAAACAGATGGCGATCGAGCTGGCAAAGTATGGGATCACCGTGAACGGCGTGGCTCCCGGCCCGATCGACACGCCGCTTACCCGTTCAATGTACACAGACGAAGGCCGCGCATATTTGAACTCCCGGATTCCCGCGAATCGCTTCGGAACGCCAGAGGAAATTGCGCACGGCGTGGCATTCCTCGTACATGACCTCTCCGCCTACGTCACCGGCCATATCTTGCCGATCGATGGTGGCTTCCTCGCTGCGGGGGCGATCAAGAACTAGGCTATGCATCACCCCTGCGCGGCAACGGTCGGAGCAGCACCCCGACCGTTGTCGACGGTCAAAGCCCCAGGAACTCCTTGGCATTGCCTTCCAGCCAACGCGCCCGGATCGCCTCCGGCATCTCCAGTTTCTGGAATTCCGTCAGCGCATCCTCAACCGGCATCATCGGAAACGCCGAACCGAAGATCATCTTGTTCTTCAGTACGGTGCGGCCATACTGCAGCAGTGGCTCGTAGCCGGAATGGGGCGTCTCAAGCAGCCGTGGGCGAATCGCCAGCGTACCGATCCACACGTTTGGATGCCGCCACGCTACCGCCAGCAACTCGTTCACCCATGGCCAGCCCGGCGGCGACGCACAAACGCGCAGCTCAGGGAACACGCACATCACCCTGTCCAGGGCCAGCGGGTGCCCGTACGACATCGACGTCTTCGTGGAGAAATTGACGCCACAGTGAATGTTCACGGGCACGCCGAGCTCCACGCACTTGGCGTAGAGCGGGTACAGCAGCGGGTCATCAATCGCCAGGCGGTGCTCGAAACA
>JAEZGR010000281.1 GCA_023437255.1 Pseudomonadota bacterium
GCTTAAGGACGCTCGAGGCCCAGGGGCGGCCAGTTCTCGAGCTTCATGCCCAGAGTCAGACCGCGTGCAGCCAGCACTTCCTTGATTTCGTTGAGCGACTTGCGACCCAGGTTGGGGGTCTTGAGCAGCTCGTTCTCGGTACGCTGAATGAGGTCGCCGATGTAGTAGATGTTTTCGGCCTTGAGGCAGTTGGCCGAACGCACCGTGAGTTCGAGGTCGTCGACCGGACGCAGCAGCACCGGATCGATCTGCGGCTTGACGCCGCTGGGAGTCTCGTACGTTTCGTCGGCGCCTTCGAGCGCAGCAAATACCGACAGCTGATCCATGAGGATGCGGGCTGCCTGGCGGACGGCCTCTTCGGGCGAAATCACACCGTTGGTCTCGATATCGAGCACAAGCTTGTCGAGGTCGGTACGCTGTTCGACACGCGCGCTTTCAACGGCGTAGCTGACGCGGCGCACAGGGCTGTACGAAGCGTCGAGCACGATGCGGCCAATGGTGTGGGCGCGATCGTCGGCCAGTGCACGCACGTTGCCGGGCACATAACCACGACCCTGCTCGACCTTGATCTGCATTTCCAGCTTGCCGGCTTCGGTCAGCGTGGCGATGACGTGATCGGGATTAACGATCTCGACGTCGTGCGGCAGGTCGATGTCGGCGGCGGTGACCACACCGGTACCCTGGCGACGCAGGGTCAGCGTGACTTCCTCGCGGTTGTGAAGCTTGAATACGACGCCCTTCAGGTTCAACAGAATGTCGACGACGTCTTCGCGCACGCCCGGCAGGGTGGAGTACTCGTGTACCACGCCGGTGATCTGCACTTCGGTGGGGGCGTAGCCTGTCATGGAAGACAGCAGAATGCGGCGCAGGGCATTGCCCAGTGTGTGGCCATAACCGCGTTCGAACGGTTCCATGACGACTTTCGCGTGATTCTTGCCCACCGGTTCAACTTCGATGGAGCGCGGCTTCAGAAAACCCTGAGACATGTATGTTCCTTTATCAATACCCTCGGCTCGTTACACCGATAAGGCTGATCTTCGGGAAAGCCCGCCACGGTGCGAGACACGGGCGGGCAAAGAAAAGCACGTAACGGAAACCACTGAGGCTTCCGTTTCGAGAGAATCAACGCGAGTAAAGCTCGACGACCATGGATTCGTTGATGTCGCGAGCGACGTCAGCACGATCCGGTGCCTGCTTGAAGGTACCAACCAGCTTGGTGGTGTCGACTTCGACCCACTGCGGCAGGCCCTGACCCGTTGCCAGGTCGAGCGATTCCTTGATGCGTGCCTGGCCCTTGGCCTTTTCACGCACGGAAACGACGTCGCCGGCCTTCAGGATCATGGAAGCGATGTCAGCCGTGCGGCCGTTCACTTCGATGGCGCGGTGGTTCACCAGTTGACGCGCTTCGGCGCGGGTCGAGCCGAAGCCCATGCGGTACACCACGTTGTCGAGACGCGACTCGAGCAGCTGAATCAGCGTTTCGCCGGTGTTGCCACGACGGCGGTCGGCTTCAGCAAAGTACTTGCGGAACTGCTTCTCGAGCACACCGTACATGCGCTTGAGCTTTTGCTTTTCGCGCAGCTGCAGGCCGAAGTCGGAAGTACGCGCACCCGAAGTACGGCCGTGCTGGCCGGGCTTGGATTCGAACTTGCACTTCGAGTCGAGCGAGCGGCGGGCGCTCTTCAGAAACAGGTCGGTACCCTCGCGACGCGAGAGCTTGCACTTAGGTCCAATATAACGTGCCAAGATGCTTCCCCTTAAATGCGACGACGCTTGGGCGGACGGCAGCCGTTATGCGGCACCGGCGTCACGTCGGAAATGCTGGTGATCTTGATGCCCAGGGCATTCAGCGAGCGGATCGAAGATTCGCGACCGGGGCCGGGGCCCTTCACCAGGACGTCGAGCGTCTTGATACCGTATTCCATGGCTGTGCGGCCTGCCTGTTCTGCGGCAACCTGTGCTGCGAACGGGGTGGACTTACGCGAGCCCTTGAAGCCAGCACCACCGGCGGTCGCCCACGACAGCGTGTTGCCCTGGCGGTCGGTGATGGTGATGATCGTGTTGTTGAAAGAAGCGTGAACGTGCGCGATGCCGTCCGATACGCTCTTCTTGACTTTCTTGCGTGCGCGCGAAGCGCCGCCGGAGGATGCTTTTGCCATCGTCTATCCTTGATTATTTCTTCAGGGAAGCAGCAGCGCGACGCGGACCCTTGCGGGTGCGGGCGTTGGTGCGAGTCCGCTGACCACGCACGGGCAGGCCGCGGCGGTGACGCATGCCGCGATAGGTTCCCAGATCGATCAGACGCTTGACCGAGAGTTGCACTTCACGGCGCAGGTCGCCTTCGACTGTGAAGCTGCCGACCTGTTCGCGAATGCGTTCGAGTTCGGCGTCGGTGAGGTCTTTCACTTTCTTGGAATATTCGATACCGGCGGCTTCGCAGATTTTGCGAGCGCGAGTGCGACCAATTCCGAAGATCGCGGTAAGTCCGATTTCGGCGTGTTGATGCGGCGGAATGTTGATGCCAGCAATACGGGCCATGACTGTTCCTTGTTTAATGCGTTGCGATACCGGCCATTAGCCTTGACGCTGCTTATGGCGGGGGTCGGTGCAGATGACACGCACCACGCCGTGACGTTTGATGATCTTGCAGTTGCGGCAGATCCGCTTTACCGATGCCATTACCTTCATGGTTGACTCCTAGTTTCCTGTAACCGGCCGCTTTTGTTATTTAGAGCGGAAAACAATTCTTGCTCGGGAGAGGTCATAGGGCGTGAGCTCTACTGTGACCTTGTCGCCCGGAAGAATCCGGATGTAATGCATGCGCATCTTGCCCGAAATGTGACCGAGCACGATGTGCCCGTTATCGAGCTTGACGCGAAAAGTTGCGTTGGGCAGATTTTCCAGCACCTCGCCCTGCATCTGAATGACGTCGTCTTTTGCCATGTGTCTTCTACCGCATAGGCAGGTTCGCGCCCTTGAAGTTGGCCTTCTTGAGCAGCGAGTCGTACTGGTGGGACATCATGTAGGCCTGGGCCTGTGCCATGAAGTCCATGGTCACCACCACGATGATCAGCAATGAGGTACCGCCGAAATAGAACGGCACGTTCCAGCGCATCTGCATGAACTCGGGCAAGAGACACACGAGCGTGATGTAGATGGCACCGGCCAGGGTCAGGCGCATCAGTATCTTGTCGATATAGCGCGCGGTCTGTTCACCCGGACGGATTCCCGGAACGAAGGCACCACTCTTCTTCAGATTGTCTGCGGTTTCTCGGCTGTTGAAGACGAGCGCCGTGTAGAAAAAGCAGAAGAAGATGATCAGGGCAGCAAACAGCGTGACATACAGAGGCTGACGCGGAGCGAGCGCCGCAGCCAGGTCGGACAGCCAGCGCATGCTGGGGTTGCTGGAGAACCAGCTGGTCACGGTCGCAGGCAACAGAATGATCGACGAAGCGAAGATCGGCGGGATCACGCCGGCCATGTTCAGCTTCAACGGCAGGTGGGACGATTGCCCGCCGTAGACCTTGTTGCCAACCTGACGCTTGGCGTAGTTCACCGTAATGCGTCGCTGACCGCGTTCGACGAACACGACCAGATAGGTGACGGCCACCACGAGCACCAGAACGAACAGCGCCGAAAGCACGGACATGGAATCGGTACGAACCAGATCGAGCATGCCGCCCAATGCACTGGGCAAGCCAGCCACGATCCCGGCGAAGATGAGAATGGAGATTCCATTACCCATGCCCCGCTCGGTGATCTGCTCACCCAGCCACATCAGGAACATCGTGCCGGTTACCAGCGAGACGATGGTGGTAAAGCGGAACAGCAGCCCCGGATCGATCACCAGGCCGGGTTGCGACTCAAGCGCCACCGAAATGCCTACGGCCTGTACCAGCGCCAGCAATACCGTGAAGTAACGCGTGTACTGCGTGATCTTGCGGCGACCCGATTCGCCTTCCTTCTTGATTGCCTCGAGGGTGGGCACCACAACCGCCATCAGCTGCATGATGATGGAAGCGGAGATGTAGGGCATGATGCCCAGCGCCAGTACCGAGAATCGTTCGAGTGCGCCGCCCGAGAACATGTTGAACAGGCCCAGGATACCGCCCTGGTTCTGTTGGAACAGATCGGAAAGCGCATCGGGATTGATGCCCGGCACCGGAATGTGGGTGCCCATGCGATAGACCACCAGGGCGAGAATCAGGAACACGATGCGGCGCTTGAGATCGCCGTAACGTGGGCCCGATTTGCTCATTGCCTGTGCTTTAGCCACCGTCGCCCCTCGATTCAAGCCAGCGAGCCGCCGGCAGCTTCGATGGCTGCACGCGCACCGGCCGTTGCCGAGACACCCTTGAGGATGACCTTGCGCGACAGCTCACCCGACTTGATGACCTTGGCGTAACGAACAGCCTGGCCAACGATGCCTGCCTGCTTAAGGGCCTGAACGTCGACTTCGTCGATGGGCAGGCGCTGCAGATCGGACAGGCGCACTTCTGCGTAGAGATGCTTGCCAAGAGGCGTGAAGCCACGCTTGGGCAGGCGGCGCTGCAGCGGCATCTGACCGCCTTCGAAACCGACCTTGTGGAAGCCGCCGGAGCGGGACTTCTGGCCCTTGTGACCACGACCGCCGGTCTTGCCCAGACCGGAGCCGATACCGCGTCCGACGCGGCGGCGGGCGTGCTTGGCGCCCTCGGCCGGCTTCAGCGTATTGAGTTGAGTTTCAGACATGCTGATTCCTTTAGGCTTCCGAGACGGTGACGAGGTAGTCGACCTTGCGGATCATGCCGCGGACTTCGGGCGTATCTACCAGTACGCGGCTGCTGTTCACACGGCCCAGGCCCAGACCACGCACCGTGGCGCGGTGATCTTTGCGGGTGCCGATGACGGAACGCACGAGCGTAACCTTGATTTGCTTCTGTGCCATGACTTACCCCAGGATTTCTTCCACCGTCTTGCCACGCTTGGCGGCAATTTCGGCGGGTGTGGAGCAGGCGCGCAGACCGTTGAGGGTAGCGCGGACCAGGTTGTAGGGGTTGCTGGAGCCCAGGCTCTTGGCAACGACGTTGCGAACGCCCATCACTTCGAAGATTGCGCGCATCGGGCCGCCGGCGATCACGCCGGTACCTTCAGCGGCCGGCGAGATCAGCACCGTGGAGGCGCCGTGCTTGCCGACGACAGTGTGATGCAGGGTGCCGTTCTTCAGAGCAACCTTGACCAGACCACGACGGGCCTGTTCCATGGCC
>JAEZGR010000334.1 GCA_023437255.1 Pseudomonadota bacterium
GGTCACCCTCGAAGACCTCCCGGAAACGGGCCCGGAAACGGTTGCGGGCGGCCTCGTCCATGGGGAATTCGCGACCCGGCAGCAGCTGGATTTCTCTTACCGGGTAGAGGCTGCGCTGGGTATCGACGTCGAAACTTCGTATCGACTCAATTTCGTCATCGAACAGGTCGATGCGATAGGGCAGCACCGAACCCATGGGAAAGAGGTCGATCAGGCCGCCCCGAATGCTGAACTCGCCAGGCGCGGTCACCTGGGTGACGTGGCTGTAATTGGCGAGCATCAGCTGCTGGCGCAGCGCGGCCTCGTCGAGCGCATCGCCCTGACGAAACGAGAAGGTGTAGGCGGCCAGGAATTCGGGCGGCGCCAGGCGGTAAAGCGCAGTGGTGACCGGCACCAGCAGGATGTCGACGCCCTCCTGCATCAGCGCATGCAGCGTGCGCAGCCGCTCAGAAACCAGATCCTGATGGGGCGAGAATCCGTCGTAGGGCAGGGTCTCCCAGTCGGGCAGCTGTCTCACGCGCAGATCGGGCGCGAACAAGGGGATTTCTTCGGTGAGGCGTTGGGCAGCAAGCGGCTCGGCGCTGAACACGACCAGGGTGCGCCTGGCTGTGCGCGCCAGCTCGGCCAGCAGAAAGCCGTCGCCGGATCCCGGCGGCAGGGGCTGAGCGTGACGCTGTCCGGGGCGCAGGGCGGAGACGATCTGGGGAATGGAAGACAGGGGGGGCACGGAAAGGGAGACAATGGCCATTGAGCGAACATTATAAAATGCCCGGTCATGACATTCAGCGCCACCCGAATCTTCGCAATCGTGCCCGCCGGCGGCGTGGGCAGCCGCGCCGGCACCGAGCTTCCCAAACAGTACCGTTTGCTGCACGGCGAGCCCATGCTGCGACGCGCCGTGCGCGCCTTGCTGGCCGATTCGCGCATTGCAGAGGTCAGGGTGGCCGTTGCCGCCGGCGACCCGTACGCCACCGACGCATTGCAGGGCCTGCCGCGCACCGTGTGCCGACCCTGTGGCGGTCCTAGCCGCGCGCACACCGTTCTGGGCGCGCTACGCGATGCGGCGCCGGCGGCCAACGACTGGGTGCTGGTGCACGACGCGGCTCGCCCGGGGCTTCCGCCAGACGCACTGGAGCGGCTCATCACGACCTGCCTTCAGCACGACACCGGGGGGCTGCTGGCAGAACCCGTCAAGGACACGGTGAAGCGCTCGCAGGGAGCGACCGCCGATGGCGCGCCAGACAGCGTTCAGGCGTCGGTGAGTCGCGACACGCTATGGCTCGCACAGACGCCCCAGATGTTTCCGGCGCAGGCGTTGTTGGCGGCCCTTGAGGCGGCGTCTCCACTTTCCAGGATCACCGACGAGGCCTCCGCCATGGAACTGGCCGGACACCACCCACTGCTGGTGCCCGGATCGATCCGTAATTTGAAGGTCACGTGGCCCGAAGACTTTGACGTCATCGAACGGCTGTTGGGCCAAGCCTGATTCCGCCCATGCTTTGCATTGCTTACAGGAACACACTATGAATCTGCGTATCGGCCAAGGTTTCGATGTACATGCGCTGGTCGAAGGCCGTGACCTCATCATCGGGGGCGTGCGTATTCCGCACACCCACGGTCTGCAGGGGCATTCCGACGCCGACGTGCTGCTGCATGCGATCACGGATGCGGTACTGGGCGCGGCGGCCCTGGGCGATATAGGTCGTCACTTCCCGGACACCGACCCGCGTTACGCAGGGGCCGACAGCCGCGTCCTGTTGCGCGCGGCCATGCAGAAGGTGGCGCAGGCCGGCTGGCGGGTGGTGAACGTGGACGCAACGGTGCACGCCCAGGCGCCCAAGATCGGCCCGCACGCGCCGGCCATGGTCGCCAATATTGCGGCGGATCTGGGCGTGACCCCCGAGGTGGTGAACGTCAAGGCCAAGACCAACGAGGGCCTGGGCTACCTGGGTCGCAAGGAAGGCATCGCCGCCACGGTGTCGGTGCTGCTGGCGGCGGCCTGACACCTTGCTACGGGCGACCCGCTAGAGCGTGTCGCCGCCCACCCGCCGGTTGCACGGGCAGAGCTCGTCGGTCTGCAGCGCATCGAGGATGCGCAGGATTTCTTCCGGGTTGCGCCCCACGTTCATGCTGTTCACCGACACGTGCTGGATGATGTTGTCGGGATCAACGATAAAAGTTGCCCGGTGCGCCACGCCCTCGTTGCGATCGCGTATGCCCAGCTGGTCGACCAGTGCGCCGGTCATGTCGCTGAACTGATAATGGCCCAGCTTGTCGAGCTCGGACTGCTGGCGGCGCCAAGCCAGCTTCACGTACTCGTTGTCGACGGAACCGCCCATTAGCACTGCATCGCGCTGCGCGAACTCGGGTGCGAGGTTGTTGAAGCCCACGATCTCGGTGGGGCAGATGAAGGTGAAATCCTTCGGATAGAAGTAGATGATCTTCCACTTGCCCGGAAACGAGCTTTCGGTAATGTCTTCGAAGGCGGAGACCCCGTTTTCTTCGTGTTCGTTGAACCCGGGCTTCACGCCCGTGACTTTGAACGGTTCCAGTTTGTCGCCTATCGTTTTCATCGGTGCTCCTTGATGGGGTCGCCGGCACGTTGCCGGCATCGTTTCACAAATTCTATGTGAAAGGAGCCGATTCAGGTGTTGGTATCGACCTGATACGCGCGCGGACGGTATTTTGGAATCTCGATCCGGGCCACCAGCCCGCCGGGCGGCTGCGAGATCAGCTCAAGCTGGCCCCCTACCTGGCCGAGCAGACGCTCGACGATCGCGAGCCCGAGACCGGCACCACTCACCCCGGTGCGTGCCGATTCTCCGCGGGAGAACGGGCGCAGCAGTCGCTGGATCTCGTTGGTCGCAATGCCGCGCCCATGGTCGCGCACCTCGATGGTCACGATGTTGCCACGTTGCACGGCCGAGAGCTCGATGTGTGCCCGGTCATCTTCGGGGTTGCGGCCGTAACGGCGGGCGTTCTCGATGAGATTGCCCACGATGCGTTTCAGGTCGTGCGCGTTGATGCGCGCGAAAAGATTGGGTTCGATCCTGGCGGTGAGCGAACCGCCCAGTGACTCGGTGTGGCTGCGCTCGCGCTCATAGAGTTCGCGCAGCGCCGAAGACACGTCAATGCCCTGCTCGGGAATCTGGCCTGCTGGCCTCGCGTATTCCATGAGCTGATCGATGGAGTGATCGATCTGGGCCAGATCTTCGTCGATGGCGGCGCGGGTGTCGTCGCTGACGTTGCTCATTTCGATCTCGAGGCGCATGCGTGCCAGCGGCGTGCGAAGGTCGTGCGAGATGCCCGCCAGCATGATTTCGCGATCGGCCTCCGCCTGGCGGATATCGCGTGCCATGCGATTGAAGGCGATGTTCATGTCGCGGATCTCCGCGGGGCCTTTCTCTGGCAGCGGTGAAGGCGTTTCGCCGCGGGCAAGCTGTTGGGCCACCTTGGCCAGCTGCGCGAGGGGCCGGTTCACGAACCGCACGCTGACGGCGGCGCCAATGAGTGCGAGCAGCAGGGCCGTGGCTCCCCAACCCAGCCATTCGATGCCGGCAGTGAGCGCAAGCTGCTCGCGTTCGAACACCAGCCAGTATTGGTCATCGTTCAGCTCGAAGCTCACCCATACCCCAGGGGTCTGGTTGACGCTCCACATCACTTGGGTGTCGGAACCCAGTTTGTCCTTGATCTGGGTGGCGACGTGCTTCCAGTAGTTGGACGGCGGAAGGGGTTCGAGTACGTCGGATTCTTCGCGCGGCTGGACCCGCAGGCTTTCCTTGGTGGCGAGATCCAGAAGCAGGGCCGGGCGCACGCTTGTCGGTGCATAGACCAGTGCCGAGCGCGTGATGCTGACGGCGGTCGTGACCCGCTGCGCCATCTGCAATGCGCGTGGTCCTTCTTCCATGCTCAAGAAGACCTGCAGCCATGCGCCCAGGCTCACCAGCATCAGGCTGGCGAGCAGCAGGAACGAACGGCTGAACAGTCCGAGGCGAATTCGCGGGGTGCTCACCGCACCCCGCTGCTTGGTTGAGGAAGACATGGTCTTACTGGCTCAGTGGACCATGCACCCGCGCAACTTATTGACCGCCGTCGGGAACAAATACATACCCCAAGCCCCATACAGTCTGGATGAATACCGGTTTGGACGGGTTGGGTTCGATCAATTTGCGCAGCCGCGAGATCTGGACGTCGAGGCTCCGGTCGAAGGCCTCGTACTCGCGGCCGCGCGCCAGTTCCATGAGCTTGTCGCGAGACAGCGGGATCTTGGGATGCCGGGCGAAGACCTTGAGCACGGAGAACTCGCCGGTGGTGATGGGCACCGGTTCGTTGTTCTTGGTCAGCGTACGCGTTGACAGATTGAGCACGTACGGGCCGAATTCAATGGATTCGTTTTCCTGGCTGGGTGCCCCGGGGTGTTCCTCGGTGCCGCGGCGGCGCAGGATTGCGTTGACGCGGGCCAGCAGTTCGCGGGGATTGAACGGTTTGGACAGGTAATCGTCGGCGCCCATTTCGAGCCCCACGATGCGGTCGATTTCTTCGGCCTTGGCTGTGAGTATGATGATGGGCGTGTTGTCGTGACCACCACGCAGACGCCGGCAGATGGACAGCCCGTCTTCGCCGGGAAGCATGAGATCGAGCACCAGCAGATCGAAGTGTTCGCGTTGCCAGAGCTTGCCCATTTCCTTGGCGTCTTCAGCCACAAAGACGTTGAACCCCTGCTCGGACAAGTACCGGCGCAGGAGATCGCGCAAACGGGGATCATCATCGACGATCAGGATTTTGCGAGAGAGGGAGGGGTTCTGTGTATTCATGGTCGAAAATGTAACAGGGTCGGGTGACGCCGTGAAGTTGCCGTAGCAACATATTACATATTATGCATCCGGTAGAAAATGCGCCTTTCGTACAGGGCCAGACACCCGAGAAAACGTCTTTCTCGACGGGCATTTACGCGATTTTCCGGTGAAGCGCCCGGCAATTCGGCCGCGTATTAAAATCTCCGCCATGACTGTCCATCTCCTTGCCCTTGAAACG
>JAEZGR010000352.1 GCA_023437255.1 Pseudomonadota bacterium
GCCATGGGGCGCATACCTTGGCGAAGAAGCCCTCAAGGCGGGCATACGCTGCAAGATATCTTCGTATGCACGACAGCACGTCAATGTCACCATGCCGCGTGCCAAGGTCGCCAGCACCTACGCCAACTCCATTCTTGCCAACGCCGAGGCCCTCGACCACGGCTACGACGAAGCCATTCTTCTCGACACCGAGGGCTTTGTTGCCGAAGGAGCCGGCGAGAATCTGTTCATCGTGCGCGACGGCGCCATTTACGAACCCGAGATCGCTTCCGCCCTCACCGGCATCACGCGCTCCACGGTTCATACGCTGGCAGCCGACCTCGGCATTCCGGTACACACCCGGCGCCTCACGCGCGATGACCTATACATCGCCGACGAAGCCTTCTTCACAGGCACCGCAGCCGAGGTCACGCCCATCCGCGAAATCGACGGCCGCCGCATCGGCCCGGGTCAGCGCGGGCCGGTCACCGAGCGCCTGCAGGCTGCCTTCTTCGACGCCGTGCATGGCCGCCTGCCCCAATACCAACACTGGCTCACCCGCGTGTAAGCGCCGAGCACCCAGTCTTCTTTCTTTCAGGATACGAAATGAGCAGTACGTCCGAAAACATCGTGCCCGCGGCCAATCAGCCCCAGGGCGAAACCGTCTTCGTCGGGGCCAGCGATCTCCCCGTCTATTGCCCCGGCCCCCATGCTCCCCTCTGGAGCATGCATCCGCGCGTCTACATTGAAGTCGTGCGTACCGGCGGCGCCATTTGCCCCTATTGCGGCACACACTATCAGCTGAAAGAAGGCGAGAAAGTCCACGGTCACTGAAGCGGTGTAGTCAGCAAGTGGCCGCCCGCATCGATACCACCCCCTGCCCCGCGCCGCGCTGGCTGCCGGGCGGGCATGCGCAGACCCTGTACGGCACATTGGCCGTCAGGCATCATCGCATTTCGTTTCTGCGCGAACGCGTCGATACGCCCGACGGCGATTTTCTCGATTTCGACTGGGCCGGACCGGGAATTTTCACCGACCGGTTACCCGACGGGACCCCCGCAGCGCCCGATCCGCAGCTGACGCGGCTGGCCGCCCGCCGGCAGATGCGCCCCGAAGACCGGGCCGCACTGCGACAGGCCTCGGGCACGCCCGCCGTCATCATCTTCCATGGGCTCGAAGGCAGCAGCCGCAGCCACTACGCGCAGTCCATTGCGCAATATTTCCGTGCGCGCGGCTGGGTCACCGTGATCGCGCACTTCCGCGGTTGCTCGGGCACGCCCAATCGCATGGCGCGCGCCTATTTCTCGGGCGATTCAGCCGATATCAATTTCATGCTCGAAACCGTCCGGGCGCGCCTGCCCGACGCGCGGTGGCATGCCGTGGGCATCTCGCTCGGCGGCAATGCAATGCTCAAGTATCTGGGCGAGGGCGCAGAGGAAGCGAACTGGTTGCACGCGGCCGCGGCGGTTTCCGTGCCGCTCGATCTGGTGGCCTGCGGTCGGCAGCTCTCCGAAACACGCGTGGGGCGTCATCTCTACTGCCGTCATTTCCTGCGCACCATGCGCCCCAAGGTGCTCGCCAAGGCGCAACGCTTTCCCGGAACCATCGACGCGCTGCGACTCGCGCAGGCGCGCACCCTGCGCGAATTCGATGACCTGTATACGGCGCCCATGCATGGCTACCGCAACGCACTCGATTATTGGACCCGTGCGTCCAGCAAGCCGCGGCTTAAGACCATCGCGGTACCCACCCTGGTTTTGAACGCACGCAACGACCCGTTTGTTCCGGCGCCGTCGCTGCCGGGCACGCACGACTGCTCGAGTGCGGTGCTGCTGCATCAGCCCGCCGAGGGCGGTCATGCCGCCTTTGTCACCGGGCCATTTCCGGGCAACCTGAACTGGCGGCCTGCGCGGCTCGCCCGCTTTTTCGAGAACGGCGACTGAACGCGGGGGCGCAGAGAAAAGCGCCCGTGGCCGGGCGCGACGGCGCTTGCGACGGCTATTTTTTGAAACGTTCCAGCAGCGCGCGGTCGGATTCCAGTCGCTCACGCATCTGACGGATGCGCACATCGAGCTCCGACTGCTCGTAGAAGTCGGTCGACATTGAGCGCGCCTGCTGCAGCTGCTCCACCGCCGCCGGTAACGCCCCTGTCAGTTCATAATACTGCGCCATGGTCTTGCGTGCTTCGGCCCGACGGCCCAGCCGTTCCTGGCTTTGCGCCAGCAATTGCCACAAGCGGGGCACCTCGGGCCATTGCTTGATGCGCGATTGCAACAGGCGCACGGCCTCCTCGTCTTGACCACTGCCCTGCAAGGCCTCGATCTGCGCCAGGGCCACGCCCTGGCTGTCGGGCCAGCGCTGAACAGCCTGGCGCCCCAGCTGCGTGGCCCGCTGCGCATTGCCCTGCGCCAGCGCGAGATTGATTTCGAGCCCGGCAATCTGCGCGGAATCATGGCCGTCGGCGCGCGCCTGGGTCAGCGCCTGAGCGGCCCCGGCGTAGTCGCGTCGCTTCATGGCCGAATAGGCCAGACCGTACCAGGCAGCCGAACGTTTCACCCCCGTGGCCTGCCGCGTGTCGGCGCGCAAGACTTCTTCGGCAGCACGCAAGGCCTGGCCGGCCCGCGCCTGCTCCACGCGCAGTTTGGCCCGCACATACCAGAAGGCGTCGCTGCCGGCGCCTGGCCGAGGGGTGGCGCGCATGATGCGATTCTGCGCGTCGGACATGCGCTGCACGGACATGGGGTGGGTGCTGGTGTATGCGTTGCCACCGCCCCCCTGATTCAGGCGTGAGGAATTTTCAAGCCGTTCGAACATGCGCACCATGCCGGCGGGGTCGTAACCGGCCTTCAACATCATGTCGAGGCCCGTGCGGTCGGCTTCCTGTTCCGCCTGGCGGGAGAACCCGAGGTAGCGATCAACAGCGGCCGCCTGCCCGAACGCCGCCACGCCCATGGCCAGGTCGGGGCTGCCCGAGAGCGCCGCCAGCAGGGCGCCCGCCAGCGCGGCGATCATGGCATGGCCGGTCTGGGCGCTCTGGGTCATGCCGCGCGCAATGTGTCGCTGCAGAACGTGACCGATTTCGTGCGCCACCACCGACGCCAGTTCCGATTCGGATTCGGCCGCAACCACCAGGCCGCTGTTGATGCCGATGTAGCCGCCGGGAAGCGCGAACGCATTGATGTGGGGATCGCGCAAGGCGAACACATTAATGCGCTCGACCGAGGTGTCGGCATGGCTGACCAGGGAGCGCCCCATGTCGGTGAGGTACTGCAAAACATCGGGATCGGCAATGTAGGCGGGGTCGCGCCGGCCCTGCTCCATGATCGCATCGCCCAGCGTACGCTCAAGCCCTGGCGAAAGCTCCGCCGCCGACGCCACCCCCATGCTGGGCAGACCGACAGGCTGTGCCTGGGTACCGGCGTGCGGCAGCACCGCCAATGCGCCGGCCACGCAAAGCGCCGAACCGGCGGCCCGCAGCTTGAAGAAGAACGTGGGGGTGATGCGGCGGCGCTTCATGCAATGGCCCGCTCAGGAAGCCACCGGCATGCCCGTCGCCTCCTTGCGGCGCGGAGCCTGCTGCTGAGGGAGCCGATTCCGCGCGGACAGGCGCATGACCGTAGAAAGCGCGTACAACACACCGAACACCTCGACGAAGCCGGCGAGCACCCACATGGTCAGCCCGCCGATGGCCTGATCGGTGATGGCAGTCATGCCGGGGATGGCGCGACCGCACAGGTCGAAAATGGGGTAAAGATCACGCTCGGTGAAGGTGATGACGGCACCCACGATGATCTGCGGCACCATGGTGATGATGGGGCAG
>JAEZGR010000073.1 GCA_023437255.1 Pseudomonadota bacterium
GGCGGCACACCACGCGCACATAAAAAAGCATACCGCCCTTCCCTTGCCATCAGGCGGTACGCGAGCGAGGCCGGGTGCGACCCGCTTGGCGTTTTAACGGCGAACAGCCAGATTGGAAGGCTGCTGCGCGAGCCACGCGGCGATATTGCGCATGTCGGCATCGCTGAGTTGCTTGACCATGGCCGTCATGACCGCGTTATTGCGCGCATTGACGCTGGTGCTGCCGCTGGCGCCACGCTGATACGAACGCAGTGCATGCAGCAGATAGTCGGCGTGCTGCCCAGCCAGAATCGGGTAGCTGGGCATGACCGATGTTTTTGCGTCTGCGCCATGGCATGAAGCACAGGCAAACTTTTCGTAGGCGGCCTTGCCAGCCTCGAGATCGGCGGCGGCGGCCTGACCGGCGGCGCCAGACAACGCAAGCACGGTCGCACCGGCCAAAGAAAACAACTTCGACTTCATTTTCACGTCCCCCTCACTTCAGGCTGGAATAGTAAGCGGCAAGATCGGCCATGTCTTGAGCAGACAGGCTTTGCGCGATGGCTTCCATGGAAGGAAACGTACGGGCGCCAGTGGCGTAGTCCTGCAGCGCGGCAACAATGTATTCCGCGTTCTGGCCGGCGATCTTGGGAACGTGATAAACCTCTGGAAAGCTGGCTTTGTAGCCTTCGATACCGTGGCAGCCGATGCACATCGAAACCTTGGAGCGGGCTGCTTCAGGGTTGCCGGTGATTGCTTTGTCTCCTGCCTGATCCTGCGCCACTGCGGTACAGGACAATGTCGCGGCCAGCACTGCAAGGGCGCGGTTTAGGGTGCTTCGCAACTTCATGACGGATTTGCTCTTCTGAAAAGTTATAGGTAGTTGATATTTATCAAGCGAACCGCGAAAAAATTGTCAGTGTACGATAATCCAAACTCCGCCCTGTGGCTAGTGGCACGCGGCCTGCGCGCCCTTCTGCCATCATGGCAGGGCATCGCTACACGTTACTTCGAAGGACAAGAATGAGCTCCGTTTCCGCTACACCGCAGCCCCGATTCGAAGGCACCGAGCGCTACGTCGCCACCGCCGAACTGAAGATGGCAGTCAACGCCGCCCTGGCCCTCCAACGCCCCCTGCTCATCAAGGGCGAGCCTGGCACCGGCAAGACCATGCTTGCCGAAGAAGTTGCCGCCGCACTGGGGCGCCCCCTGCTGCAATGGCATATCAAGTCGACTACGAAGGCGCATCAGGGTCTGTACGAGTACGACGCGGTTTCACGCCTGCGTGATTCCCAACTTGGTGATGAAAAAGTCCGCGATATCCGCAACTACATCGTACAGGGTGTGCTGTGGCAGGCCTTCGAATCGGAAACACCGGTGGTCGTGCTCATCGACGAAATCGACAAGGCGGATATCGAATTTCCCAACGACCTGCTGCGCGAACTCGACCGCATGGAGTTCCATGTGTATGAAACGCGCCAGACCATCCAGGCGCGCCTTCGCCCACTGATCATCATCACGTCCAACAACGAAAAAGATCTGCCCGACGCCTTCCTGCGCCGCTGCTTCTTCCACTACATCGCGTTTCCGGATCGCGACACGCTCCAGGCCATCGTCGACGTGCACTTTCCGGGTATCCGCGAAGACGTGCTGCGGGCAGCGCTCGACACCTTCTTCACCCTGCGCGATGTGCCAGGTCTCAAGAAGAAACCGTCAACGTCGGAATTCCTCGACTGGCTGCAGCTGCTGGTCAGCGAGTCCGTGCCCGCAGACCAGATTGGCGGCACCGATGGCGACCTGCCCCAGCTGGCCGGGGCGCTGCTCAAGAACGAACAGGATCTCACGCTGCTCGAGCGCCTGGGCGCCATGGCGCGCGCCACCCGTCGCAACTGAGGCGTGCCCGGCATGAAGCACGCCCTGCACCGAACGTTTTTCCACCACCTTCCGGGTCGACATCGTGCTGCTTGATTTTTTCTATCACCTGCGCCGCAGCGGGCTGCCCGTCTCGGTTCAGGAATATCTCACGCTGCTGGAGACGCTGCGCACCGACGTCATGCAGCCCTCGGTCGACGACTTCTACCATGCCGCGCGCATGACGCTGGTGAAGGACGAAACGCTCTTCGACCGCTACGATCGGGCCTTTGCCGCGTACTACGGAAAGATCGCCGCCCTGTATCCGCAGGGCAAGGAGATTCCCCTCGAGTGGCTGGTCAAGGAATTCCAGAAGAAGCTCACGCCCGAAGAGAAGGCCGCGCTCGAAAAGCACGGCTGGGACAAGCTCATGGAGATGTTCCGCCAGCGCCTCGAGGAGCAGAAGGACCGCCACGCGGGCGGCAGCAAGTGGATCGGCACGGGTGGCAGCTCGCCCTTCGGGCATGGTGGCTACCACCCCGAGGGAATTCGAGTCGGCGGCCCCTCGGCCGGCAATCGCACGGCGGTCAAGGTCTGGGAACGGCGCGAGTTCCGCGATTACGACGACCAGCAGGAACTCGGCACGCGCAACTTCAAGGTTGCGCTGCGCAGGCTGCGGCGCTTTGCACGCGAAGGCGCTGAATCCGAACTCGATCTTGACGACACGATCGCCAGCACGGCACGCAATGCCGGGGTGCTCGATATCCGCATGGTGCCCGAGCGTCATAACGCAGTAAAGGTGCTCATGCTGCTGGATGTCGGAGGCAGCATGGATGATCACATTGCCCGGGTCGAGGAACTGTTTTCCGCGGCGCGCAGCGAGTTCCGCAACCTGGAGGTCTTCTACTTCCACAACTGTCCTTACGAAAACCTCTGGCGCAGCAATGCCCGCCGTCATACCGAACGTTTCGACACCTGGGATATTCTTCGTAGATACAACGAAGACTGGCGCCTGATCGTGGTCGGAGATGCCACCATGAGCCCGTACGAGCTGCTGCAACCCGGGGGGTCCGTCGAACACTACAACAAGGAAACAGGCGCGGTCTGGATGCAGCGGCTGCTACAGAC
>JAEZGR010000176.1 GCA_023437255.1 Pseudomonadota bacterium
GCCGGGCGTTGCGGCCAGTGCCTCGGTCAGCGTCTGGGAGACAAAACGGTGGATCGCGCCACTGTCGCGGAAGCGGACCTCGTGTTTCGCCGGGTGCACGTTCACATCGACCACGCCCGGGTCCACACCGAGAAACAGCACGTAGGCAGGATGGCGGTCGCCGTGCAGTACGTCGGCATACGCCTGGCGCACGGCGTGTGTGACGCTGCGATCGCGCACATAGCGCCCGTTCACGTACAGGTATTGGCGATCGGCACGGTGGCGCGACTGCGTAGGGCGGGCAATGAGCCCGCGCAGCGAGATGAGACCATGTTCACGCTCCACCAATATGCCCTGGTCGATGAATTCGGCGCCGAGCACGTCGCGCAGCCGCTGCGGCATGTTGCCGGCTCGCCAATGTCGCTGTGGCTTGTCGTTGTGAAAGAGACGGAAAGCGACGTCGGGGCAGGCCATGGCGATACGCTCGAGTGCGTCGAGGCAATGGCCGTATTCGGTGGTCTCGGAGCGCAGAAACTTGCGGCGCGCCGGAACGCTGTCGAACAGTTGGCGGATGTCGACGGTCGTGCCGGTGGGACCGGCCGCGGCACCGACTTCCCCGGTACTGCCGTCGATCTGCCAGGCATGGTCGGCATCGGGGCAGCGCGAGGTGATCGTAAGCCGCGCGACGGAAGCGATGGAGGCGAGGGCCTCGCCGCGAAAACCCATCGAGGCCACATGTTCCAGATCTTCGAGCGACGCGATTTTGCTCGTGGCGTGGCGCCGCAAGGCCAGGGGAAGCTCGTCGGGTGGAATGCCGCAGCCGTCGTCGCTCACGGCAATGCGGCGGATGCCACCGCCGTCGAGCCGCACCTCGATGGCACGGGCACCGGCATCAAGCGCGTTTTCGAGCAGTTCCTTGAGCACCGACGCCGGCCGGTCAATGACCTCGCCGGCGGCAATCTGGCTGATGAGCAGGTCGGGAAGCGGGGAGATGGAGCGTCTTTGGGTCATCCGAAGGGAAGTCGTCCTTGATGTGACTGGAACCGACCTCCGATTCTACCTGCTGGCCCGGGAGGTCAGCGCTGTGCAAGCGCGGGGCTGTCGCGGAAATAGCCCTGAATGCCCGCCAGCATGGCGCGTGCGACCTGATCCTGGTACGAGCTGCTGCGTAGCAGCTTCTCTTCGGTCGGATTGCTGATGAAGGCCGTCTCCACAAGGATCGACGGAATGTCGGGCGCCCTCAGCACGGCAAAGCCCGCCCGCTCCACCTGACGCTTGTGCAGGTGATTGATCTTGCCGATCTCGTTCAAAATCTTTCCACCCACCCGGATCGAGTCATTGATCTGCGCGGCAGTGGATAGGTCGAGCAACACCTTGGCCACTTGCGCGTTGTGCGTGCCCAGGTTCACGCCGCCGATGAGGTCGGCTTCGTTCTCGCGCTTGGCCATGAGTCGCGCCATGGTACTCGTGGCACCGGTTTGCGACAGTGCATACACCGACGAACCGCGTGCCGTAGGCTTGATCCAGGCGTCCGCATGAATCGAAACGAAAAGATCTGCCTTTACCCGCCGGGCCTTCTGCACGCGCACGTGCAGGGGCACAAAATAATCACCGTCTCGCGTCATATAGGCCTGCATGCCCGGCGTTGCGTCGATCAGTTTCTTCAGGCGCCGTGCAATGGCCAGCACGATATCCTTTTCGCGCGTGCCGCTGCGCCCGATGGCACCCGGGTCTTCGCCCCCGTGCCCCGGGTCGAGCGCCACGAGAATATTGCGATTGCGACGCGGACTCGGTGCGGGCGCAGGGGCTGGCGTGGTGGGCCGGGCGGGCGCGGGGCGAGATGGCGCGGATCCGCTGCTCGCAGGCGGAGAGGGCAGATCGGGCTTGCGCGCCGTTTGCGGCACGGTCTGACCCTGTACCGATGGGATGGGGGCTTCGTTGGTCTGTTGGGCGAGCTGCTCCAGCACGTCTGCGAGCGGATCGGGATCCTTGGTGTCCATGAGCGCCAGGAGTGGGTCCTGCGCCACCTTGGGATACAGGTCGAGCACCAGTCGGTACTTATATTCCCCGATCGGTTTCAGCGTAAAGATCTGCGGCGCCACAGGCTGCTTGAGGTCGAGCACCATGCGCACCACGTTTGGCCGGTTCTGCCCGACGCGTACAGCGCCAATGTAGGGGTCGTTGGGCCGGACCTTCGATACAAGCTCGTTCAGGGTGCTGTTCAGCGTCAGCCCCTCGATATCGACGACCAGCCGGTCGGGCCCGTCCAGGGTGAAGTGCTCTGCCTTCAGCTCAGAGTCCATTTCCAGCGTGACGCGGGTGTACTCGTCGGCGGGCCAGGTGCGGACGGCCACAATGCTGGCCGCATGTGCGAAGCGGGGTATGACCGGTAAGACGAGCAGCGTGGTAGCGCCGGCGATCAGGCGCCGCCGGCTCAGGTCTGGCGATCGCGCGCCGGCGTTGGCGGAAATAGAGTCGTCAGCCATAAAGATCCTTTTTCACTGTGCGCCGTCAGCACCGCGCTGCGCCCTTCATCCTCATGTTCGAGTTTGATATCCAGGTCGGGTGGTGGCAAAAGCGTTCCGGCCTGCTCCGGCCATTCGATCAGGACTACTGCGTTTTCCTGAAGAATGTCGCGGAATCCAGCATCCAGCCATTCCCTGGAATCGCTAAATCTATAAAAATCAAGATGATAGAAGTGTAAGCTAGAAAGATTATAGCTTTCAATCAGGGCATAGCTGGGGCTTTTGATTCGCCCCTGGATGCCGCAAGCCCGTAAAAACGCTCTTGCGAAGCTGGTTTTGCCTGCACCCAAATCACCGCGCAAGTGGATTCGCCCGCCTACATCGATGCCTTCGAGGCGACCGCACAGCAACGGTGCGAACGATGCGGCCAGCGAATTCGTGGCCACTTCGTCGCGTAATTTCAGTCTAACTTCGCCCAAATTCTTTGATGTTGAAGGCATGGTTCTTTCCTATGAGCCGGCGATCTGCAACCAGAACGGAATTGTGAGCGCCGCCAAAATCGTGCTGAGCGACATGGTGACCGCAACACTGCGGCCGTCGCCGCCCATGCGTACCGCGAGTATGTAAGCAGATGAAGCAGTGGGGAGGGTGCTGAAAAGCAACAGCATCTGCTTCTCGAGCCCTGATAACGGCAGGATCGTCGTGATAACGAGCGCGATGACGGGCATCGCCATCAGCCGTACTCCGATCATCCAACCGATCACTTTGGCTGCCGGTCCCAGACCCTGGAAGGACAATGTGGCACCCACGCAGAGCAGCCCCAACGCCAGAGCGCAGGCGCCAAGCCGCTGCAGCGTCACCATGATCACCTCGGGCGGCTGAAGGCCGAGCAAGTTGCACACGAGCCCTCCCACAGTAGCGATGATCAGCGGATTGCGGAGCAATTCTGCAAGCACTCGCGTGTTCTGGCGTCTTGCCAGGCTTGAAACCGCCGCCAGATTTGCCAGCGGCACGGCGCAGCCCACGATGACCGCCATGATTGATTGCCCGGTCTGGCCGGCAAGGCTCAGCGACAGTGACAGACCCAGATACGTGTTGAAACGATATGCGCACTGTGCCAGTGACGCGTGTATCATGGGGTCGGGCCGCAGCACGGGGGCCGCCAGCCAGCCAAGGGCGATTCCGCCGCCCATCAAGGCGGCAGTGGCACCAATCAGAGTCGATGCCTCACCCAGATTCAAGGGCGCGCGGACAATCGAACTGAACAGCAGGGCGGGAAACAGAACGTTGTACACCAGCCGCTCAGCCGTGCTGAAGAACCCGTCGCCATACTTGAACATCCGAAGTAAGGCCCAGCCCAGGGCAATAAGTAGAAAATCAGGCAGTACAAGCGCGACGATCGTCATGGTGAAGTCAGGGGAAATCCCGAGAGGCGACCGGCAAGCTTAGCCTAAAATGCCAGCCCGGTTCTTCCCACAAGGAGGAGCCTTTAAAAGGAGAGAGTGTATGAAGTTGTTGAGCAGGAGATTCGCAGCATTGGCTATCGCGGGCAGCATCGCTGCCGTTTTTTCCGGCACCGCGGCCCACGCTGATGACAATTACCCGGACAAACCCATACGCGTGATCGTACCGTTCGCGCCAGGTGGATCCACCGATATTGTCGCTCGTATCGTTACTCAGGAAATGAGCCGTATTCTTGGCCAGACAATGGTGGTCGAGAACAAGGGCGGAGCCGGTGGTGCAATTGGTGCTCAGGAAGCCGCTCGCGCCAAACCAGACGGCTATACATTGTCAATTGCCACGGTGTCCACCATGGCAGTCAACAAGGCCTGCCGCCCCGACGATCTGCCCTACGATCCCCTCAAGGACTTCGTTGCGGTCACCAACTTCGCCAACGTTCCCAACGTGATCGAAGTGAATCCCAAGTTCCCCGCCAAGAACTTTGAAGAGTTCCTCAAGGTCCTGAAGGACAATCCCGGCAAGTACTCATACGGCAGCTCCGGCACGTGCGGCGTGCTGCATCTGTTCGGTGAGGCGTTCAAGCTGGCAACCGGGGCCGACATCATGCACGTTCCCTACAAGGGTTCGGGCCCGGCCGTGACCGATGCGGTCGGCGGCCAGATCGAAGTCCTGTTCGACAACCTGCCCTCGTCCATGGCCCAGATCCAGGCCGGCAATCTGCGCCCCATGGCCATTGCCTGGCATGAGCGCCTCGACAGTCTGAAAGACGTGCCCACGCTCGAAGAAGCGGGTTATCCCCAGCTGAACCAGCCCGCCTGGTATGGTCTGCTGGCCCCGGCCGGTACTCCCGAACCGATCCTGAAGAAGCTGCACGAAGCAGCAGCCGAGGCGCTCAAGTCGCCGCAGGTCATCGAAGCGCTGCAAAAGCAGGGTGCTGCTCCTTCGGGCAACTCGCCAGAAGAATTCGCCAAGGAGATCCAGGAGCAATATGACTGGGCTCACGACGTGGTGAAGAAGGGCAACATCAAGCTCGAGTAACTGCTTTTTTTGCTAAATGAAAACGCCGGCCTCGTGCCGGCGTTTTCGTCAAGATATAATGCCAGGCTTGCCGTTGTCCCTGTAGTTAAATGGATATAACTTTCCCCTCCTAAGGGAAGATTGCAGGTTCGATTCCTGCCGGGGACGCCATGCCTTATTTGAATACCGAGGCATCGCCACCCAAAAGTTGGGTCAGACGCACGGCGGCGCGAGTGAGCGCCGGCACCATCGACTCGGCACCCTTTTCTTCAAACCGGTAACGCGGCCCCGAAACGCTGAGGGCGCCCGCCAACGCTTGTTGCACTCCAAAGACAGGTACAGCCACCGCAGCCATTTCCGGGTGCGTGCCGCCAAATGATGCCGCCCAGTATTGTGCGCGCACCAGTTCCATGTCGGATCCCTCCTCGCCTCGGAACGCCATCAGAATCATGCCTGTCGCACCGCCGCTGAGCGGGCGCAGATCGCCTTCCCGAACCGCATCGCGGATGATCTGATTGTTGGCTTCGACTCGATGAAGACACAGCCGCTGGCCCTGCTCGTAGATATAGTAGGAAGCGCTTTCACCAAGCTCCTTCACAATGTCTCGCAGCACGGTGGGAACATATTCCGCCGTTCTGAACTGGCGCTGGTACAGAGCGCCGAGGCGAAACGGCGTAACACCAACTTGATAGCTGCCATCCCCAAGACGGTACAAATAGCCCGCCTTCAGCAGTGATTCGATCAGGCGCAGCATGCCCCCCGTTACTTTTCCAGACCCACTTCCACAGGCTTTGCCCCCAGGCCCTTCACCAGCGCCTGGGGATCGATACCAATCAGATATCCGCGCCGGCCCCCATTCAAATAGATCCGGTCAAAGTCGAGCAAGCTCGCCTCCACCCAGACCGGCATGCGCTTGCGGGTTCCAAAGGGCGAAGTGCCGCCCACCATATAGCCGGAGTGTCGCTGAGCGACTTCCGGTTTGCAGGGCTCCACTTTCTTTGCGCCGATCTGACGCGCGAGATTCTTGGTCGATACCTCGCGGTCGCCGTGCATGACCACCACAAGCGGTCGAGCCTGCTCGTCTTCCATGATCAGTGTCTTTGCCACCTGATGGAGGTCGAAGCCGAGCTGGCGGGCTGATTCCCTGGCGCCGCCGTGGTCGACGTATTCATAGACGTGTTCGGTGTAGGCGATACCCAGCTTCTTGAGCAGTTGAGTGGCGGGTGTCTCGGAGATGTGTTTAGCCTTGGCCATGACAATGAAGGAAGAGGCTGTCGAATATCAGCGGTTGGGGGAATTGTGCGCCCTCAGGCCCGGGGGTGATGGCGGGCATGCAGTTGTCGCAACCGTTCTCGCGCCACATGAGTGTAAATCTGCGTGGTGGAAATATCGGCGTGTCCCAGCAGAAGCTGCACCACGCGCAGGTCGGCGCCGTGATTCAGAAGATGCGTTGCAAAGGCATGCCGCAGCACATGAGGCGAGAGTGGGGCGTGTATGGCAGCCTTGAGCGCATAGCGGCGCACCAGTTGCCAAAACGCCTGACGCGTCATGGCGGCACCTCTTGCTGTGACGAACAAGGCGTCGCTGCGGTGGACGCCGAGCAGGGCACTGCGGCTCTCGCGCAGGTAACGTTCGACCCAATGCTGGGCTTCGGCGCCCATGGGTACGAGTCGGTCCTTGCCACCCTTGCCCATGATCACGCGCACGACACCATCGGCAAGATTCACGTCGAGCACGCCCATACTCACCAGTTCGCTGACTCGCAGCCCGGTGGCATAGAGTGTTTCAAGCATGGCCCGATCGCGCAGGCCCAGCGCTGACGCAAGGTCAGGCGCCTGCAGCAGTGCCTCGACCTGCGCTTCACTGAGTGTCTTGGGAAAGCGTGGCGGCTGCCTGGACGCCTGCAGCTTGAGGCAGGGGTCGTGGGCGACCAGGCCCTGCCGCCTTGCCCACAGAAAGTAGCGGCGCAGCGCAGCCAGCCTGCGATTGGCGGTTGAGGCCTTGCTGCTGCCGTGCATGGCGGCGAACCAAGCCTGGATGTCGGCTTCCTGCGCCTCGGGCAAATCTTTTGACGCATGTTCGCGCAGCCAGCGCTCGAAACCTTCCAGGTCGCGGCGATACGCTGTGAGCGTGTTCTGGGCAAGTCCGTCTTCGAGCCAGAGGGCGTCAATGAAGCGGTCGATGCTGTCCGAATGAGTGGGAGCGGGCATGGCAGCAATTCTAAGCGCTGAGCCTCGTGTTGCGCTTCTGTTAAACTCTTTCGTGGCGGGCCCCTTCGCATGGTTCGGCGGCGAACCTGGTCAGGTCGGGAACGAAGCAGCCATAGTCGTGCAGAATCAGTGCCGAAGTCAGGCTCGCCATCTCAGTATCTTCTCCAGGCCCCCGGCCCTGTCGAATGCGGGTACACTTTTCCCTTCCGTTCCGACAGCTATCTGGCTGCACATCCCCATGACGTATCTGGTACTGGCACGCAAGTGGCGGCCGCGTTCGTTCGATACCCTGGTCGGTCAGGATCACGTGGTTCGTGCGCTCACCCACGCGCTGGACACGCAGCGTCTGCATCATGCCTGGTTATTTACCGGTACCCGGGGTGTGGGCAAGACAACGCTTTCCCGAATTCTGGCCAAGTCGCTGAATTGCGAGCAGGGCGTCACATCGCGACCCTGCGGTCAGTGCCGCGCTTGCGTCGAGATCGACGCGGGCCGCTTCGTCGATTATGTCGAGCTCGATGCCGCTTCGAACCGCGGTGTCGATGAGATGACCCAGCTGCTCGAGCAGGCGGTGTACGCCCCCAGCAGCGCGCGCTTCAAGGTCTACATGATCGACGAAGTGCACATGCTCACGGG
>JAEZGR010000192.1 GCA_023437255.1 Pseudomonadota bacterium
ACCGTACTTATTGCAAGCGGTCGTCGTCGAAGAAATCGGGTATCTCGACTACGGCGATGCCTTCGTCTGCCAGCTCGGCGCGTTCTTCAGCGGTGGCCGTGCCGCGGATCGGGCGTTCCTTGGCTTCGCCATAGTGGATGCGGCGGGATTCCTCAGCGAAGCGTTCGCCCACGTTTTCGGTTTCTCGAACGATCTTGCGAATTTGCCGAATGACCTCGGCCTGGATATGAGCGATCTGCGCCGCCTCAGGTGTTTCTGCGGCAGGGTGTTGGGCGGCCACGGCGCCGGCAGCGGAGGGCGCACCGGCCCCGGGCGCAGCCTCACGCCCGCCTCCCAGCCTTTCACGCTTCAGATGCCCTACATTGAGTCGGGCAGCTGACACCTTGCGGCTGACGTTCGAGGAGTTGCAGACCGGGCACGACAGGAGCCCACCGGCCTTTTGCGATTCGTAGGCCTCGGCAGAAGCGAACCAGCCCTCGAAGACGTGGGCATGCTCGCATTGAAGGTCGAAAACTTTGAGTGACATGAAGCAAATATGGGGGCGCGCCTGCACGATGCAAGACGTTACCCCATTCTCCTACAGGCGCGGCACTGCAGCAAGCAGCGCCTGGGTCTGGGGATGCTGAGGCGAAGTCAGCACCTGGCGCGCCGGGCCCTCTTCCACAATACACCCCTCGTGCATGATCGCGATCCGATCGGCCATGTACTCGACCACACCGAAGTTATGCGTGATGAAAAGGCAGGCGAGCTGCAGGGATTCCTGCAGTGAGTGCAGCAGATCGAGAATCTGCGCCTGTACCGAAACATCGAGTGCCGAGGTCGGCTCATCGCACACGAGCACGGCCGGCTCGACCGCCAGCGCCCGTGCGATGGCAATGCGCTGACGCTGCCCGCCGGAGAACTCGTGCGGATAGCGGCGCACGGAATCCGACGGCAGCCCGACCTGATCGAGCATGCGCGCCGCGCGTGCATCGCGCTCGGCACGCGACCACTCCGGCCTCAACGACGCCATGCCTTCTGCCAGGATTTCACCGATCTGCATGCGCGGATCGAGCGATGCGTATGGATCCTGAAAAACAATCTGTATCTGGCGGCGCATGGCCTTCAGGGCGGCACCCCGCAGTCCTTTGATGTTTTCACCGCGCAGACGGATCTGGCCACCCACTTGGGCCTGGCCATCGAGCAGGCCGATCAGAGCCTTGGCCGCCGTGGTCTAGCCGCAGCCGGAACCGCCGAGCAACGCGAGCGTTTCGCCCGCATGCAGCGAAAAACTGACGCCCTTGAGTACGTCCACGCCCGCTGACGGACGCAGTAGGGAACGCCGCTTGACGTAGCGAACGGTCAGATCGCTGACGCTCAACACCGGTTCGCCCCGTGCCTCGACCATCGGGCGCTTGCGGCGTTCGAGCGTCGGAATCGCCGCCAGCAGCTCGCGCGCGTACGGGTGACGCGGATCGGCGAAGAAGCCTGCAGCGTCGCGCAACTCGACGATCTGGCCATGGCGCATGAGCGCCACATGGTCAGCGACCTTCTTCACCACCGCCAGATCATGGGTGATGAGCAGAATCGCGAGACCGAGCTCGCGCTGAATGTCGCTCAGCAATTCAAGAATCTGATTCTGCACCGTGACATCCAGTGCGGTGGTCGGCTCATCCGCAATGAGCAGACGGGGCTCCGCCGCCAGTGCCATCGCAATCATGATGCGCTGCTTCTGGCCCCCGGAAAACTGAAAGGGGTAATCGTCGAGACGTCGCTGCGGCTCGGGAATCCCGACTCTTTCAAGCCAGTGCACCGCGCGGGCCCGCAGTTCCGTGCCGCGCAGCGGCGTGTGCAGGCGCAGGGTTTCCTCGATCTGCTTGCCGATGGTGAGCACCGGATTCAGGCTGGTGGAGGGTTCCTGGAAGATGATGCCCATCTCGCCACCACGAACGCGTCGCATGTCGCGCTCGGGCAGACGGGCCAGGTCGGTATCACCCAGCATGACGCTGCCGGTGCGCAGACTGGCCGCCTCCGGCAGCAGTCGCAGCATGGCCAATGCGGTCATGCTCTTGCCACTGCCCGACTCGCCCACCAGCGCGAACGTTTCTCCCGCTGCAATGGCGAGACTCAGGGCAGATACCGCCGGGTGCAGACCCGATTCTGTATCGATTCCGACACTCAGGTCGCTGACTTCAAGCACCGGCTTCGCCTCTGTCTGATTACCCTGCATCATGCCCCCTCTCCGCGTTCATTGGTCGCCGCAGCGGCCGAAACGCCGGAATCCGGTGCCGCAGCCGCGACCAGACCACGGGCTGCGGCGCGCTTGCCGGGCCGCCTCGGCTGAATTCGCCGCATGCGAGGATCGAAGGCTTCCTGCACGGCGTCGGCAAAAATATTGGCCGATAGCACCAATGTCAGAAGGAACATGAAGGCCGCCAAGAGATTCCACCAGATCATGGGATCTCGCGACATTTCGGTGCGAGCGGCATCGATCATGGTGCCGTAGGAAGGTGTGCTGGGATCGACCCCGATGCCCAGATACGAAAGCACGGCTTCATACAGCACCAGCCCAGAAAACTGCAGCACCATGGTGATGAGCACAATGTGCATGACGTTCGGCAGCAGGTGCCGGCGCATGATGCGCCAGTGGCTCACCCCGAACGCACGCGCCGCCTGCACGTATTCGAGCTCGCGCAGCTTGAGCGCTTCGGCCCGCAACAATCGGCACAGCCCCGCCCATCCTGTCAGGCCGAGAATCAGGCACAGCAGAAAGAGCCGCAGGTCGGCACGCGCCGCCACCGTGTCGAAGAGCTCGGGATTGTTGTCGATATACACCTGCATCATTAGCACACAGGCCGCCACCAGCAGCACGCCGGGAATGGAGGTGAGTGTGGTGTAAATGTACTGAACGATGTCGTCGACTCTGCCCTTGAAGTAACCCGCCGTAATGCCGAACACGATGGCCGGCGGCAGCATGGCAAAGGTGGTGAGCAAGCCGATCACGAGGGCCGTTCGCACACTCTTGATCGACAGCCACAGCACGTCATTTCCGGTACGGTCGGTGCCCAGCACATGGTAATCGGCCGCCAGGCTCATGATGACGCCCGCCAGCAGCATCAATATGGCTGCCGTGGTCCAGAAGGCTCGCCAGGGCAGGTCAGATTCGCTCCACCACCAGCGCCAGCCCGCCGCCCAGCCACCGCGCCGGCGCGCATGCAGGCCCGTCATGCAGGCCGCAAGCACTGCGGCACCGGCCGCGCCCAGCAGCAGGCCCAGCATCACCCGGCGCAGCAGATCGGCGCCCCGCTGTGCCTCGTCTTCCAGCAATACGCCCGCATGCGCAAGCCGTGGGTAATCACGCACCACCTCCCCGTCGACCAGCCACGATTCCTTGGTGAACTGATGCAGCGCCAGCGGCGCGGAATACGTTCGCTCGCGGTTGGGCAGCTGCGTGTAGTCGAGCAGCGCATCGAGTGCCGAACGCGTAATCGGCGAATGCACGACGGCCTGCGTTTCAGCGCCGGGCGCCGGGGGCAGCACCGGCCGGTAGTGGATGGAGTCGAGCACCCCGACCATGGCAAAACATGCCAGCACGACGCCGGCCCCCATGGCCGAGGGCCGGCGAAACACCTGACGCCAGCCATCTGCCATGGTGGGCTGGCGGCGCAACCGCACGATCTGAAACAGCACGGCTACAACGGTGAGCAGTACGAAGGCGTCGGTCCACAGAAGTACGAACTTGGGCATGGCGTTACTCGAACCGGATGCGGGGATCGGCCAGCGTGTACGACAGGTCGGCCAGAATCAGGCCGACGATATACAGTGCAGACCCCAGAAAGACCATGGCGCGCACGATCGAAAAGTCCTGCGCGTTGATGGCATCGATGGTGTAGCTGCCCAGACCCGGAATGCCGAAAAACGATTCCGCGATCAGGCTGCCCATGAACAGCAGCGGAATGGCCGAGACCGTGCCGGTGAGAATGGGCAGCATGGCGTTGCGCAGCACATGGCGAAACAGCACCACGCGTTCGGCAAGCCCCTTGGCGCGCGCGGTGCGAACGTAATCCTTGCCGCTTTCTTCAAGAAACAGGCTGCGGTAGAAACGGGCTTCCGCACCCAGACCAGAGATGATTCCAACAAGCACGGGCAGCGCCAGAAAGCGCAGACTCCCCCAGCCCTCGATATAGCCCGAGTACGGCACCCACCTGAGCATTTTGGCAAACAGCCATTGCCCGGCAATGATGTAGAAGAGGCTCGAAATGGAGAGCAGCACCACGCAGAACACGACGCCCGCGAAATCAAGCCTGGTGCCCTTGAAATACACGAGTAGCAGGGAAAACGACACGCTCACCAGCAGCCCGAGCACAAATGTGGGTATGGCCAGCATCAGGCTCGGCATCATGCGCGTGCGGATTTCCTGACCAATGTCGCGCCCTTCGTCCGAGAAGCCGAAGTCAAAGCGCAGCAGCGGCACCGAACGGTCGTAGAAAATGGTGTCGGTGAACCGCGCCATGCCTTCGGCCTGTGCGTTGTACATGAGCGGCTTGTCGTAGCCGCGCTGGACCTTCCAGCGCTCCACGGCCTCCTGGTCGACACGTTGGCCACCGATGGCCAGCCGCGCCATGTCATCGGGCGTGTTCACGGCGAAGAACAGGGCGAAGGTGAGCAGATTCACCCCCAACAGAATCAGTGCGCCGTACAGCAGGCGCCGGATCACGTAGGAAATCATGTCGGTGTGTTCTCCCGCGCTTGTGGCTGCGCCGGCAGCGGTTCCAATATCTCGACAGCGGTTTCACGGCGACGCACCTGCCGCCAGGCCACGATAACGCCCGCGGCAATGGCAGCCGCCACGAGCAACAGCGGCCACCATATTGGCTGATTCCACTTTTGCAGACTGGTCGCGCGCAGGGTCGGGTCGAGCCGGTAATACTGCAGGGTGTTGCGCACCATCTGTGAAGGCTTGGCATTGCCGACCCAGGCCTGGTAGGCCCCACCTGAAGCGGGGTAATAACCAAACATCCAGGGCGCATCCTGCTGAACGATCTCGATCATGCGATGGACCAGCGCCTCTTTGTGCGGGCCGTCATCCAGAAAACGCATCTCCTCGAACAGGCGGTCGAACTCCTCGTTGCGATAGTTCGAGGCGTTCTCGCCCCCGCCCTCGGCCTTGGAATTGGGCCCGTACAACAGGAACAGGAAATTTTCTGCGTCGGGATAATCCGCCACCCAGCCCCACATGAACATCTGGGCGCTGCCATTGCGCATCTTGTCCTGGAAACGGTTGTAGTCGGTGGCGCGCACCTCCAGCTGAATATTCAGGGCTCCCAGCTGCCGGCGCATCCAGTCGAGCATCGGGCTCGAGCCCATGCCACCCGCCGAATCAAAGTGCAGGATCAGCGGCCTGCCGGTCTGCGCATCGCGCCCGTCCGGGTAGCCGGCTTCGGCCAACAGTCGGCGCGCTTCATCGAGTGACCGGCGCTTGGGGCGGCCGTCTTCCAGCGTGTACACCACCTCATTCAAGCCTTCAGGCAGCCCCTGATAACCAAGTATGCCCGGCGGAATCGGCCCGTGCGCGGGCGTGCCCTGATCGTTCAGGAAGATCGCAATGAACTGCTCCCAATCGAAGGCAATGCTCAGAGCCTGGCGCAGCTTGCGATTTTTCTCCTGCTGCTCGGGGGTGTCGCCGCGCCCCACCACCGGATCGCGCCAGTTGAAACCCAGGTAGAACACCTGCGCCTCGGTCGTGGTGTGGATCTGGATGCCATGGTCGGCATAGAGCGCGGCCTTTTCTGCGGAGTCGGAAGCAGCAACCGTCATGGCGGCGCCGTAATCACCGCGGCCGACCTCGGGAATGTCGTAGTAGCCCTGAAGAAACTTGCCCATGAGCGGCACGCTTTCCTTCTCGAGATGGAAAACGGCGCGGTCAATGAAGGGCGTGAGCTTGCCGCAATCAGCCAGAAGCCCGGCCTCACGATCCCCTTCTTCCCCCTCGCAGGGGTAAGGCTCGCCGCGAAAGTTCGGATTCCGTTCCAGCACATGACGACGGTTGATGATCGATTCAGCCATCATGTAGGGCCCTGTCCCCACCGGCCAGGTATTCAGCGAGAGCCCATGCTCGCTCATGCCGGGCTGCGAGTAGAAGCGATCCGCCTCCCAGGGAATCGGCGCGGTGAAGGTCATGGCCAGCCAGTAACGGAACTGTGGGTATTTGCCCAGCACCCGAATGCGCAGCGTGTGATCGTCGATCGCCTCCACGCCCTCGAATCCGTGTTCACGCAAGTCCAGCCATAGGCGCTCGTTCATGGGCACATTGGCGTGCGCCGCATCAAGCGCCTTCAACTGCTCGCCGTATTCACGCATGCCGCCCACGTGTTCCGCCATCACGCCGAAAATCGGCGAGATCACCCGGGGGCTCGCCAAACGCCGGAAGGCGTAGACATAATCGTGAGCGGTCAGTTCGCGCGTGCCGGTCTGCGGAAAATCGGTGATCGCGTAGCGGCCCGCGATGTCAGCCGGTGTCATGGGCCAATACAGTGATTCGCTGTCGTCGCCCTTGGCAAAGGCCGGGTGCGGCTGGTACAGAATGCCGCGCTGAATCGGAATGTCGTAAACGCTCATGGCCACTTCTTCGCCATCGGCGTCATCCGGCAGCTCTCGACCCTGCGCATCGTAATAGCGGGGCTGAGCCACCTCCTCGGCGGTTTTGGGAATCAGCTTGTACGGCCGCGTCAGGTAGTCATACCCGTACAACGGCTCATAGATCGAATACGTGAACGGCGTTTCGTCGGTGGAATAGGAGCTGGCCGGATCGAGATATTTGGGGGATCGCTGAGTGAAGGCGGTGTGCAGAACATTGAGTTCGGCATCGTCTCGCGCGTACGGACTGTTCACGGGTTCACGGGTGCAGCCGGCCAGCACGCTCGACAATGCGACAAGAAGCACCCCATACAGCGCAAGCCGCCACCACCGTTGCGCCACCATGTGGCGCTCGCCAACGTCACAGGAGATAGTCAAGACATGCCCCTCCAGGCCCGATCAAGAAAGAAGTCAGACTCGTCCGGCACCATATAGGTTCCCAACACACCCTGCAGGGGCGCTGCGCTGAACCGCGATTCGAGAAATGCATCAGCCACCGGCGCCGGCGCATGGCGGCACAACAAGATGGCCTGCACAAGCAGCACCAGCTTCGCTGCCACGGCGCGCGCACCCGCCTCTGACGCCGCATCCGGGCCCGACACCTGCGCACGCAGCGCATCAACCTGCCCGCGAAGGCGGCCGTCGCCGGACTCATCGTGCAACCAGTCGAACAGCGCTTGTGCCTGCTCGGGCTGCCGGCCCATTGCCCGCATCACGTCCAGACACATGACATTGCCGGAGCCCTCCCAGATCGAGTTGACGGGGGCTTCACGATACAGGCGCGCCATGCCGTGTGTTTCAACGTAGCCATTGCCACCCAAGACCTCCATGGCCTCGGCCACGCACGCGATCGCCCGCTTACACACCCAGAACTTGGCGGCGGGAATCACGATGCGACCCAACGCCAGGTCAAGCATGGATCCCTCGCCGCCGGCTTCCCGGGCATGCGCCAGACGCATGCCCAGCACCTGCGCCGCCTCGACTTCCAGGGCAAGATCGGTGAGCACCGCCCTCATGAGTGGCTGCTTTATCAGGGGGCGGCCAAAGGCCACGCGATGGCGTGCATGATGCAACGCCTGCACCAGCGCTGCGCGCATAAGGGCAGTGCTGCCGAGCACACAGTCAAGCCGTGTATAGGACGCCATCTCGACGAGCGTGGCAATGCCTCGCCCCGGCTCGCCCACCATCCGGCCCCAGGCGTCTTGAAACTCCACTTCCGCACTGGCGTTCGCGCGATTGCCCAGCTTGTTTTTCAGCTGCATAAACCGAACGCTGTTGCGATGCCCGTCCGGCGCCCAGCGAGGGACGTAAAAACAGGTCGGCGCTCCGTCGAGCAGCGCAAGTACAAGATGCGCATCGGCCGTGGGCACGGACAGAAACCACTTGTGGCCGACGATGCGATACCAACCTTCGTCAGCTGCAGCGCGGACCGCAACGGTGGTCGTGCCACGCAAGTCGGAACCGCCCTGTTTTTCAGTGAGCCCCATGCCGACCAGCATGCCCCGCTTGTACGCCACCGGGCGATCACCGGCGTCATGCTCGCGACCGGACAAGGCCGCCTGCAACTCGCCGAACCACGTCTCGCGGCGCAGAATGATCTGCGCCGCCGATGTCATGGTGAGTGGGCACAAGGTGGCGGCTTCGATCTGGCCGTGCAGAAGAAAGGCCGCTGCCCGCGCCGCAGAGGCTGGGGCGTGCAGGCCGTGCCTCACACCCATGCTCAGGAACTCATGCCAGCCCTCATGATGCACGACATCGTCGATACGTCTGCCCTGTCGATCGTAAGGGTGGTGCTCTGGCAGGTGCCGATCCATTTCCGCGGCGAGTGCGATAATGCGGGCTTGTCCGAGTTCACGTCCGTACGTCGCCAACGCCGGCGCTGCGGCCTGCGCGCCTTCGCGCGCAACCGCTTCCTGCAGGGC
>JAEZGR010000205.1 GCA_023437255.1 Pseudomonadota bacterium
GGGCGGCATTGCCGGTCGCAAGGTCTCGTACGTGCCCGAAGACACCGGCTACAAGGTCGACGTTTCGGTGGCGGCCTTCAAGAAAATCACCAGCCAGAACAAGGTGAATCTGTACTACGGCGATTCCACCGGCTTTTCGAAAACGATCAACCCCGAGCTCGATCGCATGGGCTCCATTCTGATGACGGGCGCCTCGTTCGCCACAGAAATCAACAACCCCGAGAAGTTTCCCGCACAGTTCCTGGTGGGCCCCGACTACACCGAAATGTTCGGCATCCTGCTGCAGTACATCGCCAAGGAAAAGCCGGGTGCAACGGTGGCGTTCGTGTATTCCGACACCGAGTTCGGGCGCGACCCCATCGAGACCTCGCGCAAGCGCGCCGAGGAACTGGGCCTGAAGGTGGGCGCCGAGATCATGACACCGCCCGGCAGTGTCGACGTTTCCACCGAAGTGCTGAAGCTGCGCCGCGCCAACCCCGACTACACCATCTTCCACGGCTATGTGCTGGCGCCGATTCCCGAGTTCATCTCGCAGGGCAAGCAGATGGGCCTCAAGAGCCGCTACATGGGCACCTTCTGGACCATGGACAACTCCACGGTGATGAAGATGGGCGAGAACGCCGACGGCTTCATGGGCGTGATGCCGTTCCGTTACTACTACGACGAAGAGAAGGCGCCAATGCTCGAGAAGATCCGCGAGATGCGCCCCGAGTACCAGAGCACGGCCTACATGCAGGGTTTCCTGGCCGCGATGCTCATGACCGAGGCCGCCAAGCGCACGATCGAGGCCGGCAAGGATCTCACTTCCGAGAACCTGAAGGCGTCACTGCAGTCGATTCAGGACTTCGACACAGGCGGCATCATTGGTGTGCCCATCTCCATCAAGGGCAATTCCGTACCTGTGGGCCGTATCTACCGTGCCGATTACGCCGCCAAGAAGATGGTGCCGGCATCTGACTGGATCGTGCTGGAGTAGGGGGCGGAATGATCCTCGAGCTGAACAACATCGAGGTGGTCTACAACAAGGTCGTGCAGGTCTTGCGCGGCCTGTCGCTCGCGGTGCCCGGTGGCCAGGTGGTCGCGCTGCTGGGCAGCAACGGCGCCGGCAAGTCCACCACGTTGAAGGCGGTCTCGCGCCTGCTTGAGCTGGAAGATGGCGAGGTGGTGAGTGGCCGCATCACTTTCGATGGGCGCGACGTGGGTGCGATGCCGCCTCAGAATCTCGTGCGCAGCGGCATGAGCCACGTGATGGAAGGGCGCCGGGTGTTCGAGGATCTGACGGTCGAAGAGAATCTCGTTGCTGCCACCTACGCGTTGGAAGGGCGCAAGGCTGGGCGCGCTGACTTCGACCTGGTGTACGAGTATTTTCCCCGGTTGCACGAGCGGCGCCGGGGACTCGCCGGCTATTTGTCGGGCGGTGAGCAGCAGATGCTGGCGATCGGTCGCGCGCTGATTGCGCGGCCACGCCTGATGCTGCTTGACGAGCCCTCGCTGGGGCTGTCGCCGGTGCTGGTCGAAAACATCTTCGGCATCATTGCCCGCATCAATGCCGAACAGGGCACCGCCATGCTGCTGGTGGAGCAGAACGCTTCTGTGGCGCTGGCCATTGCCGATTACGGCTACATCATGGAAATGGGCAAGGTCGTGATCGACGGTACGGCCGAGCGCCTGGCCGGCGACCCCGATGTGCGGGAGTTTTACCTGGGCATGGGCGGCAGCGGCGAGCGGCGCAGCTTCCGCGACGTGAAGCACTACAAGCGCAGAAAGCGCTGGCTATCGTGAGGCCGCGAAGATGGCAAAGGTTTCGTTTCAACCCGCTGAACTGACGCTGCCGCAGATGCTGCGCGAACGTGCGCAGCTGACGCCACGCAGAATCGCGATCAGGCAAAAGGATTTCGGCATCTGGAACCCCTACACCTGGGCCGATTACTGGCAGCGCGCCTGCCACGTGGGTCTGGGCATGCAGGCACTCGGTATCGAGCCCGGCGGTCACGTGGGGGTCATTTCCGAGAACCGGCTGGAGTGGGTGTTGGCACAGATGGGCGCCGGCGCGCTGGGTGCGGTCACGGTGGGCGTCTACCCCACGAGTCCCGCGCCGGAGGCCAGCTATGTGCTGGCACACGCCGATGTCGAGCTGGTGGTCTGTGAAGACCAGGAGCAGGCCGAGAAGGTGCTCGAGTCGCTGGAGCGCCTGCCACGACTCAAACAGATCGTGGTGGTGGAAACCAAGGGCTTTCGCAACTACCCCGAGGCGATGCGTGAGCGCATCTGCAGCTTCGCCGACATGGAGGCGCTGGGCCGGGAAAGGGCCGACACACATGCAGCGATTATCGATGAGGTCTTGAGCCGGCAAACGCTCGATGACGTGGGGCTCATGATCTACACCTCGGGTTCCACCGGCAAGCCCAAGGGGGCAATGATCACCTATCGCAACATGCGGGCGGTGGTGCCGGGCATTGTCGATCGGCTCGAGCTTGAAGAAGATGCGCGCCATCTTTCCTATCTGCCGCTGTGCCACGTGGCCGAGCAAATGCTCACGACCTTCGTGCCCATCTATCTGGGTTCGCAGGTGAACTTCGGGGAGTCGCTGCGTACCGTGCAGGAAGACCTGCGCGAGGTGGCGCCCACCCTGTTCCTTGGCGTACCCCGCATCTGGGAAAAGCTGCACGCTGCCATCACGATCAAGATGCAGGAAGCCCGGGCTCCGGTGCGCAAACTCTACGAACGGGCGCTGGCGGCCTGCGCGCCATTCGCGCACAAGTCGCCCGCGCAGCGCACGCTGGGCGAGCGGCTCACGTACGGCTTCTGGTACTGGCTGGTACTGAGAGCCCTGCTGAATTTCATCGGGCTGCGCAAGGCACGCGTGGCGCTGACCGGCGCCGCGCCCATATCGCCCGCAGTAATTCGCTACTTTCGTACGATCGGCGTGCCCCTGATCGAAGTCTACGGGCTCACCGAATCCACCGGAATGATCCTGGGCCAGCCACGAGACGACGTGCGCTGGGGCTCTGTGGGCATGGCCACCACTGGCGTGGAATGCCGGGTAGGCGATGCGGGCGAACTGCTGGTACGCGGTGACGTGGTCTTTGCGGGCTACTACAAGAGCCCGGAACAGACGCAGGCGGTGATTCGCGACGGCTGGCTGCTTACGGGCGACGTCGTGCGCGAAGAAAACGGCGCCTTCTTCATTGTCGATCGGCTCAAGGATGTGATGATCACGGCCGGCGGCAAGAACCTCACGCCCTCGGAGATCGAGAACGCGGTGAAGGCCAGCCCCTACGTGAAGGAATGCATCATTGTGGCCGACCGGCGCAAGTTCGTGGCGGCCCTGATTCAGATCGACTTCGAAACGGTTTCCAAATGGGCGGAATCGCGCGGCATTGCATTCACGCATTTCCGTTCGCTGGCCGAGAATGCCGCCGTGCGCGACCTCATCGACGCCGAGGTGCAGCAGGCCAATTCTCAGCTGGCCGATGTAGCCCGCATCCGGCGCTTCCACCTGCTCACCAAGGAACTCGATCACGATGACGGCGAGGTGACGGCCACCATGAAGGTGCGCCGCTCCATCATCTACGAAACCTATCAACCCGAGATCGAGGCGCTTTACGCATGAAAGATACAGCGTCGCACTCGCACGCTTCCAGACCGGACGACGGGCGCCGCAATGCGCTCGTGTCGGCGGCGGCGCAGTTGTTTCGCGAGCAGGGCTATGACCGCACCACGGTTCGGGAACTGGCTGCGGCGGTCGGGCTGCAGTCGGGCAGCCTGTTCCATCACTTCCGCAACAAGGAAGAGATACTGCTGGCCGTCATGGCAACGGGTATTCAGTCAGTGATCGACGAAGGCGAAACCCTGCTGCGCAGCGAAGCCGACCCCGCCCGGGCGCTCGAGGGTCTGTTCCGTCTGCATATGAACAGTCTCATTCACGGCGTGGGCGGCAATGCGATGCACGCGATCATCTTTGACTGGCGCAGCTTGTCTGGCGAAGGCAAGCGGCGGATCCGTGAGCTGGGCGACGCCTATGAGGCCATCTGGCATCGCGCGATCAGCGCGGCCGTCGACGCGGGACTGATCATGGGCGACTCGGTACTGATCCGCAAGTACGTGCTGGGTGGCATGAACCACATGGTGCGTTGGTACAAGCCCTCGGGGCGTGTGAAATCCGACGCGTTTATCGACGAAATGCTCAAGGTCGCCTTCCCTGAATTAACGGCGGCCGGCAACTCTCCTTTGCAGGAAAAAAAGTGACAGAAGAGACTCAGAAGGCCGACTGCCTTCTTTACGAAGTGAACGGCGCCGTCGCCCGGATCACCTTCAATCGCCCGGCGGCGCTCAATGCGATAGACATCGACATGGCGGCCGCGTTTCGCGAGGCCATTGTGCAGGTGGAGACCGACCCGGCCGTTCGAGTGCTGGTGCTGCGCGGGGCGGGGCGTGCGTTCATGGCGGGTGGCGATGTTGCCCAACTCGCTGAAGACCCTGTGAACAACCCCGACCGCATCATCGCGCCGCTGCATGACGGCCTGGCCCGCATGGCGAACCTGCCGATTCCCGTCGTGGCGGTGCTGCATGGCGCTGTCGCCGGAGCAGGCATGAGCATCGCGTTGGCCGCCGATCTGGCACTGGCGGCCGATAACGTCACCTTTCAGATGGCCTATACGCGCCTGGGTGCGAGCCCCGATGCGTCCGGTTCCTGGCATCTGGTCCGTCTCGTCGGCCTGCGCAAGGCCATGGCACTCACCCTGTTGAACGAGGCCGTCGACGCCCAGGCCGCGCTGGAGCTCGGACTGGTGAACTGGGTGGTGCCGGCCGATGAGCTGGACACCCGCGCGGAAAAACTGGCCCGGCAACTCGCCGAAGGGGCCGTGCAGGCCTTTGGCCGCAGCAAGGCCTTGCTGCGGGGTGCTGCGTTGCGCACGTTGCCCGAGCAACTGGAGGCGGAGCGCCAGGCATTTCAGGAAGGCGCCCGGGGCGCCGAGTTTCGCGAAGGCACCGAGGCGTTTCTGCAGAAGCGGCGCGCCGATTTCATGGGAGCGAGCCAATGAGCGCCACGGTTTCCGAGCCGGTCATTCTCGATGCCTTTCGCACGGCATTCGGGCGGCCCAAGGGCGCGTTGCGCGAACAGCGCCCCGATGCACTGTTGGCAGGCCTGCTGAACGAATTGAGTCGCCGCCATGCCGACGCCCCGCCCCAGATTGAAGATCTGATTGTGGGCTGTGTCAGTCAGGCGGGGGAGCAGGGCGCCAATATCGCCCGGCTCGCGCTCATGCTGGCCGGCTGGCCGCAGGAAGTGCCCGGCGTCACGCTGAACCGGATGTGCGGGTCCAGCCAGCAGGCCGTGCACTGTGCTGCGCAGGCCATCGCCGCGGGCGATGCGCGTTATGTGGCGGCCGGTGGTGTCGAGAGCATGACGCGTGTGCCCATGTTCCTCGACCTCACGCTGGGCCAACATGCTTTTACCGGTTTCGACGGCCTGAATCCTGCGCTGCTCGAACGCCAGCCGCTGGTGCATCAGGTCGAAAGCGCCGAACGGATTGCCGATCATTGGCAGATCAGCCGCCAGGAGCTCGATGACTGGGCCCGCCTGAGCCACGCTCGGGCATGGGCTGCGCGCGCCATCGAAGGCCGCGAGATCGTGCCGGTTTCCGGCCTGAACGCCGATGGCGCCGCGTTGCAGCATGTGGCCGACGAAGGCATACGCGAGCGCGTGGACCCTGAACGCATGGCGGCGCTTGCGCCCGTGTTCCGCAGCCCCGAGACAGGGCGGGTGACGGCCGCCAACGCCAGCCAGATCGCCGACGGCGCCTCCTTGGTGCTGGTGGGGAATCGGGCGGTGGCCGAGGCCGACGGACTCAGGCCCCGCGCACGCTTCCTGGCTCGTGTGGTGGTCGGTTCAGATCCGGTCATGCAGCTCACAGGTGTGATTCCTGCCACCCGGATTGCGCTTGAGCGTGCGGGCCTCACCGTGCAGGATCTCGACTGGATCGAGGTGAACGAGGCATTTGCGAGTGTCGTGCTGGCC
>JAEZGR010000272.1 GCA_023437255.1 Pseudomonadota bacterium
GCTGTTATCTGGTGCTGTTCATCATGAAGCCCGACAGCACCGAAAGTTCGCTCATGGCAGTGGGGATCACGGTGCTGGTCTCGCTGGTGGTCGGGCTGATGTTCGCCATCCTGCAATGGACGATCAATTCTCCTGTGGCACAGATGGGCGTGTTGGTCGGCGCGTCCATCCTGTTCCTGTACCTCGGCGCAGCCAGCCAGATAGGACCAGGCGGCAATATTCTTGCGCTGGTCGTGGCGTTCATCATGACCCTGGTGGGCGAGGTGCCACTGGGCGAGGTCGCCACCCGGGGGATGCTCTATGCGTGGTTGATGGCCACAGCCCCCATGGGGGTGGTGGTGCTCTTCAATCTTTTTCTTGGCCGCCAGTCGGTCGAATTGCTCAGGGCATCACTCTCGGAACGCCTGATTGCCGCTGCCGAGGTGCTTGAGGGCGCCAAGCCGCCGGGGGACCTGGATCCCCTGCTCCGGGAGGGGAATGGCGAGCTCAACAAGCGTGTGGGGCTGACCAAGCTGCTGCACCTGACCTCGACGGCCCAAAGTGACTACCTCAAAAATGCGGTCGCAGTGACCTACCGGCTGCTGCTGGCTGTGTCGAACATGCCGGCCGGCGATCACGATCCGGGCCGTTCGTCGATGGCCGCGCAGTGCCGTGCCGCTGCAGACGCGCTGGCGCGCGGGCGCTTCATGGAAGGCGACGACGTGCCGGAGTGCGACGACCCCATGCTGGAAGAAGTGCGGGCTGCGCTGGTGTCGATCAAAGACGGAACCCCCCAGACGCAAGAACACGCTGCGCCGCGTGAGGGCTTCTTTTTCCATGACGCGCTCACGAATCCGGCCTATCAGCATTTTGCCTTGCGCACGACGGCGGCTGCGGTCATCTGTTACCTGACCTATACCGCGCTTGGCTGGCAGGGAATACACACGGCAATGGTGACCTGCTATGTCGCCGCACTGGGCTCGACGGCAGAAACCGTACACAAGCTGGTCTTGCGCATCGCCGGTTGCCTGATTGGTGCGGCCATGGGAATCGGCGCCATCCTTTTCGTGATGCCCAACATCACTTCCATCGGCGCACTCATGGTGCTGGTGTTCTGCGGCATTCTGGTCGCCGGGTGGGTGGCGGCAGGCAGCGAACGCATTTCGTATGCCGGCATACAGATCGGACTCGCCTTCCTGCTCACGATTCTGCAAGGATTCGGCCCCGTGGTGAAAATGGACGCCGCAACGGATCGAATCATCGGCATTCTGCTGGGGAACTTCGTCATGTACCTCATGTTCACCCGCTTGTGGCCGACCGGCCTGGTGGCAACGGTCGCACCCCAGCTCGAGCGTGCCTTGAAACGCCTGTCTTTCATCGTTGAAGAGGCCCGCAACGGCGACCCGGGAGCGAACGAGGTGGCAGACGTGATGTCCACCCTGAACACCGCGCGTGAGGGCCTGCAGATGATGATCTTCGAGCCGCGCAAGCTGCGTCCCGCTGAAGGTGATGTCGCGGCATTGCATGATGCAATCAACAAGGCCACCCATATCTGCCATCTGGTTGGCTTCAAGTTGACCCGGCAGACGTCCGAGTATCGACAGGCCATCAGCGAAATACCCAGTCTGATGCAGGCAGTGAAGCGAGTAAGCCCATGAACACCCACAACCCTTCCAGACAAGGCCGGTTCGCCGCCACGCGCAAAGCGTCGGTCAGCATCGCAGTCGCCGCTGCCCTTCTGGTTGTGACAGGATGCGCCACCAACGCGTTGGATCGCGCCCCGGTGTCTGCCAGCCAGCCCTGGCGTCCTTTATCGGCCCCGCCGGAGTTCGGCAACGAGCCTCAGGCCGACAACAGCGCCCTTCAAGAGGGCTTTTCCGTGCCACGCGACCTGCGGATGGCTGACTTGCCGGCGGGCCCCGCCATCGACGAAAAGATCGTCTATTCACTGCCTCAGCTCATCGACATTGCCCAGCGCGAAAACCCTTCCACGCAACTGGCATGGAACCGTGCACGCCAGGCGGCACTGGCAGTGGGCGTTGCAGAGGCCACCTTCCTGCCCATGCTCTCCGCCAACGTGATTGGCGGGTGGCAACGCACCCGCACTCCCCTGCCGCTGTCGATCCTGGGATATGACCCGGAGGTCGACACCAACTTGAAGGGTGTCGCACCTTTCCTGGCCGTCGAATGGCTGCTTTTTGACTTCGGTCAGCGGGCCGCGCTCCTTGAGGCGGCTGAGCACGGCTCGTATGCGGCCAATGTGCTGTTCAACGCGGCTCATCAACGCATCATTCTTGAGGTGACACAGGCCTATTACGCCCACGCGGCCGCACAGGCGCAGCTGCGGGTCGCGGAACAGGCCCTGGCCAACAGCAGGCAGGTTCAGACAGCGGTGGAGCAGCGCCTGAAGCACGGTGTTGCCACAACTGTGGAATTGGCGCTTGCACGCCAGCAGGTCGCCCAGGCAGTCCTGCGCGAGGTGCACGCGCGGGGCGCGCAACAGAACACATATCAAGCTTTGCTCGCGGCGGTCGGCCTTTCGCCCAACGCACGGATTCAAGTGGCGGGGCTGCCGGATCACAAGCTGCCGTTGGTCGCAGGCGAGCTGACGGACGAAGCAGTGCAGATGGCCTTATCGCAGCGCCCCGATCTGCAAGCGAGTTATGCGGCAATGAAGGCCGCGCAGGCGGGAGTGGTGGCCGCAGAGGCCGATTTTCTTCCCAAGGTCTATCTCGCCGCAGTGGCAGGCGCCAACCGAACAAACTTCGAGGTGGGCAATCTGCCTGGTCTGCGCCAACGCACCTCAGCTTCCGCGGTGCTGATCGGCGTCAATATGCCGCTATATGACGGCGGCTTGCGCGCGGCGCGTCTGAAAGATGCGGAAGTACACGTCGATAATGCCAAACGCCTGTTCGAGAAGACTCAACAAGACGCCGTGCGTGAAATCATCCTCGCCCAGGACATATTGAACACCGCCCTGGCGAGCTACTACGCGGCCGAAGATCTGGTCAGCACCGCATCGACTGCCTACGATGCGGCGCTGGAGGCGTATCGGAACGGCGTCGGCACCATCACCATGGTGACGGAAGCATCGACCGGCTTGCTCGACGCACGTAGCGCCCGTGCGGATGCACATGCGGCATCGCTCACGGCCGCTGCCAACCTGGCGTTTGTAATGGGGTCGATGACCTCGCGCCGCGATTCGTGGCTCGAATAGGCGCGAGGGAAAATGCGCAGCTCAGGCGCCGGCGGCCTTGCTCAGCACCTCGGATGCATTCGTCACTCCCACGGGAATATCGCTGAGCTTCACAGTCTTCTTCTGTGACCCCTTCATGAGTTCGGCCAGATCGAACGCGATGTAGTTGACGTCACCGTAGCTGCGGACATGAAGGCGCAGACGGCGCAGGTCATGTAGCGCAGTCCATGATGTGTATTCACTGATATAGAGCGGCTCACCCGTGATGCCCGGCGATGCCACGTTCTCGATCGCGCCTTCGAACCGCTCGTCGATCGTGATTCCGCGCGGCCGGTCAAAATTGTTCATGACGTGGGCCAGCGTGGCGACTGCGCGGTCAGGTGTCGTGGCCTTTTCCGCGAAGTTGGAGTAGTAGACCGCCCTGACAAAACGCCCGACCGAGGTATTCGAAGCAGGCAAGGCCACGGTCGCAATGCCGGAGTCCGGCTGCTGGAACTCGCGGCCGCGGATCTCGAGCTTGGACTGATCCTTGTTGCTCAAGAACGTGTAGTTGTTCAGATTGGTCATGTGCCACGAAAATTCGGGCCCGTTGGTCATGACCCCGACCGGATTCTCGATGACCTGCTGTTTGCCGTTTGCGAACTCAATTACGAGTGAGGCGCCCGTGGCATCGTGAAGGGTGTAATGGAAAGGCGTCTTCAAAAGACCTTCGGGCAGCAATGCGGTGACTATCACCGGCTGTTCGGCCAGCGCCGCCTTCACTTCCGCCACTGTGGCGAACTGCGACAAGGCCCATGCACCGAGATCGATTGCGGCCAGCACGGCCTTGGTCTTTTCTGTCATGTCCTTGGGGCCTTCAGTGCTTGCATAGGCCAGCACACTGAAGGTCATTCCCTTTTCATTGAGCCCCTCGACGACCTTCAGATCGTGCGTGATGGGATCGGGAACCGTGATGGAAATGAACGAATGCTTGCCCTGGAACGAGAGCACAGGATGATTGTCGGCCTTGGAACCAAATGCGGTGCCCGCAGGAAAATAAGTCGCCTGATAAGGCAGCTCCATGGGCAGTTCCATGGTCCTGCCCGCATAGGGCGCTCCGTTCGCATCGAAATACAGCAGAGATGTGCAGGCCTGGCCCAAACTGGGCAACGCCAGGGCGGCTGCCAAGACGCTGGCGACGAACGTGCGGCGCACTCCTTTACTTCTGATCATTACGCTTTCCCCTGAGGAATTGTCGACCGCCTGTCGTGCAAGGCAATCTTTTGACACCGGATGGTGACATTATCGTGCGAATTGCAGAAGGAGTGTGAGCGTCTGGAACTGGCATACGGCGGCGACCGCCGTGCCCCAACCCGGGGCACTCGCGACGCATGAGGCGCCGCCCCTGCACCATATCCGGGCAATTTCTCACGCACCTCCGTTTCAATCCGCGTAAACGCTCATCGTTCCTGACGCCGAAAAATTGGCACGGGTCGTGCTTTAACCCCAGTGTGCTGTTCGCATGGGTCGCGCCTGCCGCCCGACTCTCCCTCCTTCCCCTTCGGAGTCACCATGAAACGCAGACTGGTCCTCAAGCAGTTGTCCGTCCTGAGCCTCTTGGCCCTTTCCGGCTGGATGCCCCAGGCATCAGCCGCCGACACCATCAAGGTCGGCATCCTCCACTCCCTCTCAGGCACGATGGCCATCTCGGAAACATCGCTGAAAGACGTCGCGCTGATGACCATAGAAGAAATCAATGCCAGCGGCGGTGTGCTCGGAAAGCAGCTTGAGCCGGTGGTCGTCGACCCGGCATCAAACTGGCCCCTCTTCGCTGAAAAGGCGCGCCAGCTATTGGCGCAGGACAAAGTCGCCGTCGTATTCGGCGCCTGGACATCGGTGTCGCGCAAATCGGTGCTGCCGGTTTTCAAGGAGCTCAACGGGCTGCTGTTCTACCCCGTTCAGTATGAAGGTGAAGAGCTTGAACGCAACGTCTTCTACACCGGAGCCGCACCCAACCAACAGGCCATTCCGGCCGTTGAATACCTGATGAGTGAAGACGGCGGCGGCGCGAAGCGCTTTGTGCTGCTGGGAACCGATTACGTTTACCCGCGCACCACAAACAAGATCCTGCGCGCCTTCCTGCATTCCAAAGGCGTAAAGGACAGCGACATTGACGAGGTCTACACGCCTTTCGGTCACTCCGACTACCAGACCATCGTCGCCAACATCAAACGTTTCTCGACCGGCGGCCGTACTGCCGTGATATCGACGATCAACGGTGATTCCAACGTGCCCTTCTATAAGGAGCTGGGCAACGCGGGGCTGAAGGCGACCGACGTGCCCGTGGTGGCTTTCTCGGTCGGCGAAGAGGAACTGCGCGGCGTCGACACCAAGCCCCTGGTCGGGCATCTGGCCGCATGGAACTACTTCCAGTCGATCCAGAATCCCGTGAACGCCGCCTTCATCGAGAAGTGGAAGTCCTACGCCAAGGCCAAGAACCTGCCCAACGCCGACACGGTCGTGACCAACGACCCCATGGAGGCCACCTATATCGGCATCCATATGTGGAAGCAGGCGGTCGAACAGGCCAAGACGACAGACGTTGACGCAGTGATCGACACCCTGGGCGGCCAAACCTTCGAAGCGCCTAATGGCTTCACTATTCAGATGGACAAGACCAATCACCATCTGCACAAGCCCGTCTATATCGGGGAGATCAACGAAGACGGGCAATTCAATATTGTTTGGAAGACAGAAGGCCCGATCCGCGCACAACCCTGGAGTCCGTTTATCGAGGGCAACGAGAACAAGCAAAACCAGTAACCACACGGGTCCGCCATGGGTTTGATCAAACTATCAACGTTGTTGCGCGGGATGGCGCTGGCCCTTGTGCTGATGTTGGCGCCCGGTTATGCGCCTGCCTTGGCAGCAGAATCCGCCGCGCTCGACATCGCACTGCTGGCCCCCCTGGCGGGCGGCGACACCGAAGCCAAGCTGCGCGTCATCGCGCAGCTTGGCCAGATGCCGGATCAACGTGCGACGCGGATCCTGGAGGCGCTGGGCAGCGGCCGGCTGCGCGGCACGCCCAGCGGCGAACTCTTCATCATCGAGGCCGACCAGTCGGCCGCTGATGCCGTGACGGGGGCGACCCGCTCGCTGCCCGCCGACGCCAACTCGATCATGATCAATAACCGCCTGCGGCGCGCCATTGCGAGCGCACTGGCGGTCTCGCAGCTGTACTCTGAACACCCGGGCGAGCGCCTCGCCGCTGCACAGGCCGTTCAACGCGGTTCAGACCCCGCCATGCTGCCTGCTGTCGAGCAGGCGCTGGCATCCGAGGCGGATGCCCAGGTCCGCCAGGCACTGGGCATTGCCCGCGCCGTATTGCAGTTGAAGCAAGCTGATCACGCCGCGCGTATCAGCGCCATCAAGACGCTGGGCGATTCCGGCGACGGCGCCTTTCGCTCGATACTGCTGAATCTCCTGGCCACGGAGGCCGATGGCCGCTACGCCGAACCCGATGAAGAGGTGCGCGAAGAAGCGGCAGCGGCACTGGCGCGCATCGACAGCCATCTCACGAAACTCGAATGGGCCGGCAACCTGTTCTACGGCATCAGCCTGGGCAGCGTGTTGCTCCTTGCTGCACTGGGCCTTGCCATCACCTTCGGGCTGATGGGGGTGATCAATATGGCGCACGGCGAGCTATTGATGATCGGCGCTTACGTGACCTACCTGACCCAACTCGCGTTTCGCCAGTACGCATCTGCCTGGAGCGACTGGTACATCGTTGCGGCCTTGCCCTTGGCCTTCCTGGTGTCGGGCGCTGTAGGCATGCTGCTCGAACGCAGCGTGATCCGCTGGCTGTATGGTCGACCGCTTGAAACTCTCCTCGCCACCTGGGGCATCAGCCTGATCCTGATACAGGCGGTGCGCACGCTCTTCGGCGCGCAGAACGTTGAAGTGAGCAATCCCACCTGGATGACCGGCGGGGTCACAGTGATGGGCGGCCTGTCGCTCAGCTACAACCGGATTGCGATCATTGTGTTTGCCTTGCTGGTCGTCTTCTTCGTCTGGATCTTGCTGAACCATACGCGCCTGGGCCTGTTCATCAGGGCCATCACGCAGAATCGGCGCATGGCGGATTGCGTGGGTGTTCCAACGGGTCGTATCGACATGCTGGCGTTCGGCCTGGGCTCGGGAATCGCAGGTCTGGGTGGCGTGGCCCTATCGCAACTGAGCAATGTCGGCCCCGACCTGGGACGTGGCTACATCGTAGATTCATTTATGGTGGTGGTCCTGGGCGGGGTGGGTCAGTTGGCGGGCACAGTGACCGCCGCGCTGGGCCTGGGCGTCGTCAGCAAGTTCATCGAACCCTGGACCGGCGCCGTCATCGCGAAAATCACCATCCTCGTGCTCATCGTGCTGTTCATCCAGAAACGGCCACAGGGCCTGTTCGCACCTCGCGGAAGGAGTGTGGAATGAATCTCGCACCGACCCCACCCCGCCAGCCACCAACACGCCCACGCCTGTTCTCGCCGGCGGCATGGCGCGGCATCCTTGCCGTCGTGACGCTGCTGGCTCTGCTGCCGATGCTCAATCTCGTCTTTCCCTCGGGCCATGCGCTGCATGTTTCGTCCTATGCCGTCGTCCTTATCGGCAAGTTCATGTGCTATGCCCTGGCCGCCCTGGCCCTCGATCTCGTGTGGGGTTATGCCGGCATTCTGTCGCTCGGCCACGGGCTGTTCTTCGCGCTTGGCGGCTATGCCCATGGCATGTACCTGATGCGTGCGGGCGAAAGCAGCGGCACCTACCCATGGTTCTGGGCGTTGACCGACCATTTCGCCTACGCCATGCTGCTCGTCGTGCTGGTGCCCGGGGCGCTCGCCTTTGTATTCGGCTTTTTCGCATTCCGCTCGCGCATCAAGGGTGTGTATTTCTCAATCATCACGCAGGCCATGACGTTTGCCGCGATGCTGCTGTTCTTTCGGAACGACACGGGCTTCGGTGGCAACAACGGATTTACCGACTTCAAACAGATTCTTGGCTTCGATATCACGGCAGCCGGAACCCGGGCCGGTTTGTACTGGACCACCCTGGCCGTTCTGGCCGCCTCGCTCGTCCTCGCCCGCTGGCTCACGCTGTCGAGGTTCGGGCGAGTGTTGACCGCGGTGCGGGACGCCGAAAGCCGATTGCGGTTCCTGGGCTATGACCCCTTGGGATACAAGCTTTTCATCTGGACCGTTTCGGCCGTCATGTGCGGCATTGCGGGGGCGTTGTACGTGCCCCAGGTCGGAATCATCAACCCCAGCGAGATGTCGACCGAGAACTCCATCGAGATGGCTGTGTGGGTGGCCACCGGCGGGCGTGGAACCCTGATCGGACCGCTGGTCGGCGCGGGAATGATCAACGGCCTGAAGACGTGGTTCACGAGCCAGTTTCCCGAGCTCTGGTTGTATGCCCTGGGGCTGATCTTTGTCTTGACCACCTTGTTCCTGCCTCAGGGCATAGTCGGACTGGTCCGCCGGCTGAGGGCCCGTCATCTTGAGAATCCCCCATCATGAAACTCGCTCACGCGCACCAACTTCAACGCATGCATGCCGCGATACAGCGACAGGAAACCATGGCCGTTACCGATGATGGCGGCGACCCATCGTATGGTCGGGTCGCGACGCCCGGCGTGGATGCCAGCCACGGCGTCATCCTGTATCTGGACGACATCACCGTGAGCTTCGACGGCTTCAAGGCACTGAACAAGCTCAGCATGGACATCAGCGTAGGCGAATTGCGTTGCATCATCGGGCCGAACGGCGCCGGCAAGACGACCATGATGGACGTGATCACCGGCAAGACGGCGCCGACATCAGGCTCCGTATTCTTCGGCCAGAACATCGACCTTTCAAAGCTCAACGAATCGCAGATCGCACATGAAGGCATCGGCCGGAAGTTTCAGCGGCCAACCGTCTTTGAAAATCACACCGTGTTCGAGAACCTGGAACTGGCTCTGAAGTCCGACAAGCGTGTCAAACACAACCTTTTCGCGAAATTGACCGGCGAGCAGGCAGATGCCATTGACTCGACACTGGAACTGATCCGGCTGCAACACGATGCGCACAAGCCGGCCGGCCTGCTTTCCCACGGGCAGAAACAATGGCTGGAGATCGGCATGCTCCTGATGCAGGAGCCGCTGCTCCTTTTGCTGGACGAACCCGTCGCCGGCATGACGGACGCCGAGACCGAACGTACCGGTGAACTGCTGAACGAACTGAAGGGCCGGCACTCGTTGATGGTGGTGGAACACGATATGGATTTCGTCACCAGCATCGCCGGTGAAGGCAGGGTCACGGTGCTGCACGAAGGCTCGGTGCTGGCCGAAGGAACGATGACCGAGGTTCAGTCCGACCCTCGTGTCATCGAAGTCTATCTGGGGCGCTGACATGCTCACTGTACAGGCCATCAATCAATACTACGGCGGCAGCCACACCCTGCGGGGTGTATCGCTGTCTTTGCAGAAGGGGGAATGCCTCGCCCTGCTCGGACGTAACGGCGTCGGTAAGACCACCCTGTTGAAATGCCTCATGGGCGTGGTGCCCGTGAGGTCTGGCAGCATCCATTTCAACGGCAAAGACGTCACGCACATGGCACCGCATCAGCGTGCCGCCGCCGGCATGGCATACGTGCCACAAGGCCGCGATATCTTCGCTCGGCTGACGGTGGAAGAGAACATTCTGATGGGCATGGCTACCAAACCGGCCGCTTCCTCGCGCCGAATCAAAGAGGAAGTGTTCGAGTTGTTCCCTGTTCTGAAAACCATGCTCGCGCGCCGGGGTGGCGACCTTTCGGGCGGGCAGCAGCAACAGCTGGCCATCGCCCGGGCGCTGGTTTCAGAGCCACGACTGATCATTCTTGATGAACCCACCGAAGGCATACAACCCTCGATCATCAAGGACATCGCCCGCGTGATACGACTGCTGCGCGAACGGGGTGACATGGGCATTCTGCTCTGCGAACAGTACTTTGACTTCGCACGCGAACTTGCGGATCAGTTCGTGGTACTGTCGCGCGGTGAAGTCGTTGCGGCGGGCGACCAGACACAGATCGGCAGCGACGAAGTGCGCCGGCACCTGTCGGTATAGGGCCATGTCGAACACCTTCGAGCCCTGGAACGCCCAACTCACCCTGGCCTTTACCGCCCAGGGTTGCGGGCGCACAGTGCTGGCGCGCAACCGGCATGAAGGCCCATTGCTGGTGCAGAAGGCCCTGTACCCTGAAGGGCCGGCCATTTGCCACGCCACGATCCTGCAT
>JAEZGR010000276.1 GCA_023437255.1 Pseudomonadota bacterium
CTCGCCGTACAGGGCGGTGCCGCCTCCAATGTCGGAATGGATGCCGACGAACGGAGCCTCAATGACGTTGCCGGCGCCGCCCGCGTCGGCGCTGAGCAAGGGGAACGCCCATCGGCGTTCGTGTGACGCCACCGCATGCGCCACCCATGACCACATTTCCGCCACCCCGAAATCGTAGAGATGATTGTGGGAGCCGCCGATGCCAAACTGTGCCACGCTGTCGAACAGGCCCATGAAACGCAGGTCGACGCACGCCGTGACGCGGCCGCGTAGCGGGTCATTGACGCTGAAGACCCCGTTATCGACATGCGAGGCGATGCGATTGCCGAAGTGGCGTGCCAATGCCGCCCCGCGCGAGAAGCCCAGCAGGTCGATGGGAACGGGCGTGTCTCGCGGCGCATGTTCCAGCGAGGTGAGCAGGGACTGCCACTGGTTTTCAAGAATGCGGCCCGCCTGCCATGCCGTGACGGCATCCCAATCGAGAAAGTAGCTGTTGCCGGGCCCGGAATGGTAGTGGGCCGCACCGTCGCGGTAGGCCTGGGCCAGCGTGTGCACGTTACCGGCCGTGTCGCCGCTGTAGCGGGTGCCATCGAAGGCGAACAGCAGCAGCCCGTACGGGTCGACATGGCGCCACGGTTGTTGGGCCGCATAGCCATAGGTGTCGCTGTCGGGCATGGGTCCCAGTGGATCGGGCTCCAGATACTGACCCCACTCGGGGACATAGGTGCGCAGCAGGTTGTCGTGCCACCCGGTTTCGGCGTCTTCGTACTGGCCGGGCAGACGCAGCGCGAAGTCAAGGTTGCCAGCGATCCGGGTGGCCTGACCCGTGGGGGAGTAAGTGGCGAGCCAGCGTACATGACGCCGGGCATCGGTGATCAGTCGGGGCGCACCGGCAAGATCGGTGTGTACGGCATACAGTTCGTGTTCGCCATGCGGGGAGTAAACGACCTTGCCCACCACGGCCGCCCCGGCGTACAGATACCGGCGCGTCACGGTGAAGGCCGGGCCATTGCTTTGTGGCCCGGCCTCGGCCACCAGTCTGTTGTTCAGATAAAGAAAGTGGGTGGCGCGGCCACCGACCTGCTTCAGAATGCGGTGTCCGAAGGCGTTGTGCGCATAGCGCGCGAGCTCGTGTTGCGAGCCCGCACGGGTGATGCGCGAGAGGCGGCGTTCGGGTCCGAAGTGCAGCGTGAGCTCGCCGACGCGTTGCGGCAGGCCCGATGCGTCGTGGTGCCGGGCGGGCGCGATATGAGTTTCATTGCGCTTGGCCGCCGCCAGGCGCCCGTCGTCATGCCACGCGTACCACCAGCGCGCGGTCTTGTGTGTGCTGTGGTGGCGGGCCCCCTGCAGCCGGGAATGGGCGTCGTACGTGAAGCTCAGCGAGTCGTGATGCCCAAGGGCGGGGAAGGCATGGTCGTCGCCGGTTACGCGCCCCTGCGCATCGTGATGCCGGTGCTGGCGCCACCAGGGCGATTCGCCGTGCAAGAGCAGCAGGCGGTCATCGTGCGCGCCCACACGCCGCATCGAGACCGAGCGCAGACCATTGCCATGCCGGTAGCCAGGCTGGTCGGTGTCCGAGGTTATGACGGTGTTGCGCACACCATTTGCGTCCTCCCAGATCAGCTCGGCGAGCCGCGTGTTACTTGATTCGTCTGCCCATCCGTAGTGCAGTGCGCCGCCTTCGGGGAGCTGATGTCGCAGCAACCGGCCGCGCCGGTCGTACTCAAAAGCATCGCGGAACACGATCTCAGCGTCGTCCGCCGATGGCCGCCGCACGACGCGGCGGGTGAGACGGCCCATTGCGTCGTAGGTGCGCAGCTCGGTTTCAGCGGGGTGCTCGACTCGCAGCAATCGGGTGCCATTCCAGGTCGTTCGCGTCGCCACTGAGTGGCGCGGTGTGCCGCCAGCGGCCTCAAGCCGCTGCAGACGCCCCTGCGCGTCGTAGAGCAGGGTCAGCGTGTCGCCGTTGGCATGGCGCACGTGCGCTGGTCGCCCCTGTGCATCGGCCCTCATCACGGTGTGGCCCGTGTTCGTGCTGTGCCACGCCAGCCCACCGGGAGAGAAAAGCCGCTCGAATGACAGACCCGGCCATCCACGGTTGCCGACCTGCAGGCCGGTCAGCCCGCCATCAGGGCTGCGCTTCAGCGCCAGCGTGCCGAGCGATGCCAGCCTGCCGCGAGCGTCGTACGAGGCATTCGCGAGCGGAACGTGACGACCGCCGTTCACCGCATGGGCAATGTCCATGCTGTGCCCCGCATCGTCATGTATTCGGGTGAGTCCGGGGCGGTTCTGCCTGGCCGTTTGCACGTAATCGATGCGCCATGCCGGCAGGCCCCGCCCGTGCTGACGGGCGGCGATCACCCTGCCGTGCCGGTCGTAATGCCACGTGGCCAGTCGCAGCGCAGCGGCCGCGTCCGTCGTCTGCGTACCTGGAGACGGCACGGGAGACGCAGACGGCGCGCGCAGCGAAATGCCGGTCAGTGCGTATGGGTTGCCGCCCTGTAGCGGCGCTTCGTGATGGTAGTCGCGCTGCATGCCGTCGGGCCGCAGCACCCCTGTCAGGCGCAGGTCACGATGCCCGCTGGACGCGTCGGGCGTGTCGTGCACATACCGGAATGTACCAAGCGGCGAGTCGATGGCCAGCAGCGCGACCTGGCCGTGTCGTTCGCCATAATGAAAGTACAGCGCATGATTGCGCGCGCCGTGTACCGATTCGATCAGACCCGCCAGATGATGCGGCGGCTCGTATCGGCGGATCGAAGCCAGTGGCAAATGCCCCTGGGTGATGCGCACGAGCTCGCCCCGCCGGTTGAAGTGGAGACGCCGGTCACCGGGCGCGATCCAGGCATGGCCGTCACCGCTGGGCGCGGGTTCGCCAATGTTGAGCAGGCTGCCGTCGGCCTGGCGCAGCCCCCAGGCACCCCCTTTGTGTTCGAGCCGCGTGTCGTAGGAAAGCGCCCAGTTGCGCCCCAGTGCGGTGCCGCTGATGGCCAGCCCGTTGTAGTGCCGCACGATCTCGATGCCGGGTGCCGTGGGGTTGGGCGGCAGATCGATGTCGAGCTGATATTTGTTGCCGGTGCCCAGGTGAACCGGATTGCCCAAGGCGAGGCTGGGCCCGGGTTGCGCGCTGCCCAGG
>JAEZGR010000293.1 GCA_023437255.1 Pseudomonadota bacterium
CTGCACGATCGCTCGCGCCTGAATGCCGAACTCACGTTCGACAACTTCGTAACCGGTAAGGCCAACCAGCTGGCGCGGGCCGCTGCCCTGCAGGTGGCCGAGAACCCGGGCGTTTCCTACAACCCGCTGTTCTTGTACGGCGGTGTGGGCCTGGGCAAGACTCACCTCATTCACGCCATCGGCAATTCGCTGCTGGCCTCGGGCAAGGGAGCGCGCGTGCGTTACGTGCACGCCGACCAGTACGTGTCCGACGTCGTCAAGGCCTATCAGCGCAAGGCTTTCGACGAGTTCAAACGTTATTACCATTCGCTCGATCTGCTGTTGATCGACGATATTCAGTTCTTTGCCGGCAAGAACCGCACGCAGGAAGAGTTCTTCTATGCGTTCGAGGCCATGGTGGCGCAGCGCAAGCAGATCATCATCACTTCCGACACCTACCCCAAGGAGCTCTCGAACATCGACAGTCGCCTGATTTCGCGCTTCGATTCGGGGCTCACCGTGGCGATCGAACCGCCGGAGCTCGAGATGCGGGTCGCGATTCTGCTGCGCAAATCCGAGACCGAAGGCATCACCATGCCCGAGGAAGTGGCCTTTTTCATTGCCAAGCACCTGCGCAGCAATGTGCGAGAACTGGAAGGCGCCTTGCGCAAGGTGTCGGCCTACGCCCGCTTCCACGGCAAGGAAGTGCTGACCGTTGATGTCTGCAAGGAGGCGCTGAAGGATCTGCTGTCGGTCTCGAACGGGCAGATCACGGTGGAGAACATCCAGAAGACGGTGGCCGACTACTACAAGATCAAGGTGGCCGACATGTATTCGCGCCGCCGCCCGGCCAACATTGCCCTGCCGCGGCAAATCGCGATGTACCTGGCCAAGGAGCTCACCCAGAAGAGCCTGCCCGAGATCGGTGACCTGTTCGGAGGCCGTGATCACACCACCGTGCTACATGCGGTGCGTAAAATCTCCGAGGCCCGACTCAAGCAGACTGAGCTCAACCACGCACTACACGTACTGGAACAAACCTTAAAAGGATAATCATGCAACTCGTACAAGCGACTCGCGACGCCTTGCTCAAGCCGTTGACCACCGTGGCCGGCATCGTTGAACGCCGCAATACGCTGCCGATTCTCGCGAACATCCTGATGCGCAAAGAAGGCCAGGGCGTCGCGTTCATCGCCACCGATCTCGAGGTGCAGATCACCACGCACGCCCAGTTCGGCGTGGGCGACGACGCTGCGGCAACGACCGTGGCTGCGCGCAAGTTGCTTGATATCCTGCGGGCATTGCCCGACACCGGCGACGTGAAACTGGCCGTGCAGGGCGGGCGCATGACAGTGCAAGCCGGCAAGAGCCGCTTCGCGCTGCAGACGCTCGACGCAGCCGAGTACCCCGTGCTGGCGGTTCCCGATCAGTGGGACGTCTCCTTCTCGCTGCCGCAGAAGGCGCTCAAGCATCTGTTCAACCAGGTGCATTTCGCCATGGCGCAGCAAGACATCCGCTATTACCTGAACGGGCTGCTTTTTGTGTTCGAACCGGGCCTCGTGCGCGCCGTGGCCACCGACGGCCACCGCCTGGCCCACAGCGGCACCAAGGTCGAAGGTATCGAGGCGCGTCACGACGTGATCGTTCCGCGCAAGACCGTGCTGGAAATGCAGCGCCTGCTGTCGGAGTCTGACGACGCGGTGCAGATCGACGTCTCCTCCACGCAGATCCGCTTCCGCTTCGACGACGTCGAGCTGGTCTCGAAACTGGTCGAGGGCAAGTTCCCCGACTTCACCCGCGTGATCCCCACGCAATACACGCGCCACTTCCTCGTGAATCGCGACGCCCTGCAGGGCAGTTTGCAGCGGGCCGCCATTCTCACCACCGACAAACTCAAGGGTGTGCGCATCCAGCTGTCGGAGAACCTGCTGCGTATCTCTTCTTCGAATGCCGAGCAGGAAGAGGCGGTCGAAGAAATCGACATCGACTATGGCCACGAACCGCTTGATGTAGGCTTTAACGTGAGCTACCTGCTCGACGTGCTGGCCAACGTCAAGACCGAATCGTTGCGCTGGTCGGTGCAACCCGATGTCAATGCATCAGCCCTGATCACCACGCCCGATGACGACGAATTCAAGTATGTCGTCATGCCGATGCGTATCTGAACACGAGCCTGAGCAACTACACCCGGAAAACTATGTCTGATCAAACTCAAACTCCTGCCGTGCCCGAGTACGGCGCCGAATCCATCAAGATGCTCAAGGGCCTTGAGGCCGTGCGCAAGCGTCCGGGCATGTATATCGGCGACACCTCCGACGGCACCGGCCTGCATCACATGGTTTTCGAGGTGGTGGACAACGCGATCGACGAGGCCCTGGCGGGCTATTGCGACGACATCGTGGTCACGCTCCACGCGGACAACAGCATCTCGGTCAGCGATAACGGGCGGGGCATTCCCACCGATATTCACAAAGACGACGAGTTCCACCGCAGTGCAGCCGAAATCGTCATGACCGAACTGCACGCCGGGGGCAAGTTCGACCACAACTCATACAAGGTGTCGGGCGGCTTGCACGGCGTGGGCGTTTCGTGCGTGAACGCGCTCTCTGAATGGCTGCGTTTGAGCATTCGCCGCAACGGCAAGCTGCATGAGATGGAGTTCCGCCGCGGCGAACGCGTGGAGCCACTTGCGGTGACCGGCGAAGCCGACACCACCGGCACCACGGTGCACTTCCTGGCTGACGCCGAAATCTTCGACGATATCGATTACCACTACGATATTCTGGCCAAGCGCCTGCGCGAGCTTTCCTTCCTGAACAATGGCGTCAAGGTACGGTTGGTCGACGAGCGCCAGGGCAAGGAAGAAGATTTCGCCTTCCTGGGCGGCGTGCAGGGCTTCGTGCAGTACATCAACCGCAGCAAGACCGTTCTGCACAACAACATTTTCGCGGTTTCCACCAGCTCGACGGTCGGCGACGCCGTGATCGGTGTCGACGTGGCCATGCAGTGGAACGATGGTTACTCAGAAACGGTGCTGTGCTTCACCAACAATATTCCACAGCGCGACGGCGGTACCCACCTGACCGGCCTGCGTGCCGCGATGACCCGTGTGCTGAACAAGTACATCGCCGACAACGAGCTGGCCAAGAAGGCCAAGGTCGACACCACCGGTGACGACATGCGTGAAGGCCTGGTGTGCGTGCTGTCGGTCAAGGTGCCCGAACCCAAGTTCAGCAGCCAGACCAAAGACAAGCTCGTTTCCAGTGAAGTGCGCCCCGCGGTGGAAGAAGCGGTGGCGCGTACCCTGGAAACCTGGCTGCTCGAGAACCCGAACGACGCCAAGGCCTTGTGCAACAAGATCATTGAAGCGGCTCGCGCCCGCGACGCCGCCCGCCGCGCGCGTGAAATGACCCGCCGCAAGAGCGTGCTGGAAGGCGCGGGCCTGCCCGGCAAGCTGGCCGATTGCCAGGAGAAAGATCCCGCGCTGTCAGAGCTTTACATCGTGGAAGGGGACTCCGCAGGTGGTTCGGCCAAGCAGGGCCGTGACCGCAAGTTCCAGGCCATTCTGCCGCTGCGCGGCAAGGTGCTGAACGTCGAGAAAGCGCGATTCGACCGCCTGATCGCCAGCGAACAGATCACCACGCTGATTACCGCGCTGGGTACGAGCATCGGCCCCGATTTCAACATCGACAAGCTGCGCTACCACCGCATCATCATCATGACTGACGCGGACGTTGACGGGGCGCATATCCGCACGCTGTTGCTGACCCTCTTCTATCGCCAGATGCCCGAGCTGCTTGAGCGCGGCCACATCTACATTGCGCAGCCGCCGCTGTACAAGGTGAAGGTCGGTCGTGAAGAGCGCTACCTGAAGGATGACACCGAAGAAGCGCAGTTCATGCTGCAGCTGGCGCTCAAAGACGCTGCGCTGGTGCCGTCGGAGGGCGCCGCTCCGATCGAGGGTGAAACATTGGCCGACCTGGCACGCCAGTACGTGCTGGCCGACAGCATCATCAGCCGCCTGTCTCGTTATCTCGATGAGGACTCGCTGTCGGCGATCGCCGAGGGCGTGACGCTGAATCTGGAAACCGGAGAATCGACGCGCGCCTCGGCTCAGGCGTTGGAAGCGGCCCTGTATGACCCGGCAGATCCGAACGTGGTCAAGGTGGTGGTGGAGGCCAATGAGGCCGGCGACTCCTGGCGCCTGCTGGTGCAGCGCCTGCATCATGGCAATATCCGCGTCAGCGTGTTCGACCGTGCCTTCGTGCGGGGTGCCGATTACGCCGTGCTGGCGAAGGCCGGTGCGACCTTTACCGGGTTGTTGGGTGAGGGCGCTGTAGTGATGCGCGGGGAAGGCGACCGCCGCAAAGAGAAGCCCGTGAGCGACTTCCGTGAGGCGATTCAGTTCCTCCGCGCCGAAGCCGAGCGCAGCGTGAGCAAGCAACGCTACAAGGGTCTGGGTGAAATGAACCCTGAGCAGCTGTGGGAAACGACCATGGATCCCTCAGTGCGCCGCTTGTTGCGCGTGCAGATTGAAGACGCCATTGCTGCCGACGAAATCTTCACCACGCTGATGGGCGATAACGTTGAACCGCGCCGCGCGTTTATTGAAGAGCATGCGCTGCAGGCGGGGAATATTGACGTGTAGGGTGGGTGTTGAAATACCGCTCAGGGGTATCTGAGAGCCATAAGCTGAGACGCTTATGGCTCTTCTCTTATATACCTTGGTAAATTCAGTTCACCGCGTTCCAAGCAAATGGATGGAAGACGAGATTAAGCAGTCTGCCCACGATCAGTCCATAGCAGGAGCCCGCAAGCCAGTATTGGCAGGGCCAGCCATATATATGCGGCAGAGAAGCTGCCGGCGATGTCGCTTACGAAGCCAAAGGCCGCTGGAACATGTACCACACCTAGATACGTAACCGACAGTGCCCCACCGGTCGCTGCGCCGGCCATACC